>JAPDJB010000174.1 GCA_029259285.1 Candidatus Bathyarchaeota archaeon
TTTCACCCTCCCTAGTAGCCACCTTGAGGATGGAGGCGGCCTCCCTGCTGCGGAGGCCTATGGAGAGAACTCTAAGCCTTTCCCCCCCGATCTCCATCTCGAAGCCTATCGAGTAGGCCTCCTCCCTCCTCTCGGGCCAGCCGCCGCTGGAGAGGGCGATGACGGGCCTCTCAACCTCTAGATGTAGCCTGTAGGGGTCTATCCTGATGCCTCTGAGGAGTTCTCGGTGTAGCAGTATCACCCTGATCTGGGGGTGGTGGTTCGACCCTCGGATCATCTCCGCAACCTTTAGGGTTGGGGAGGCCTCGTCTCCCCTCAGGTTGATGGCTAGAACTCCATCGAGCCATAGGGAGCCTCGATAGACCACTCCAACAACGGTTTGTAGGCTTCCCCTGGGTTTGGAGGCGATGCCTAGAACCCTGATCTCCCTCTTAATCCTCCTAATTCTCGTTATTCCCATCGCCCTTAATTCTCTCCAGCTCCCCTTTGAAGGCTGAGAGGAACTCCCTCAACTCCCCCTTAGCCCTCTCAGCCGCGTCTATGATGGCCTGCTCCGGCGTCTTATCCCCCTTCATCTCGACGAAGAGGATGGAGTAGTCCATTAGGGGATGGGGCTTCGCATATCCAGCCATCCTCACCGCTTCATCCCTCAGCAGGGAGCTCTGGAGTAGATTCAGCAGTGTATGCCCCTCTCCCCCCACCGCTATCTCTATATGCCCCTCCCTCCGCTTGAGAACCTTCAACCTCATGCCAACTCCTCCGATCCATATGTTCTAGCTATCTTCCTCCTCTCAACCCTACCGCAGCGGGGGCATGTGAGCCTCATCCTCCTCTGCTCTAGGAGTGAGCCGCATTTGGAGCAGAAGGCGTAGATGACGCCGTATCTCGACCCCTCGATGGAGAGCTGTGTAAACCTGTTCTTCGTGTTTATCACCCGCGCCTTAACTATGTCCCCGCTTCTAAGGGCTAGATTCATATTCTTCACGTCCAGCCCCACGCTGGAGATGTGGATCACCCCCGTGAAGGGGGGTGAAACCTCCACTCCTTCTATGTAGAATATCTCGACATTCGCCGTCCTCCTCTTCACGGAGCCTACCTCGCCGATGACCTCCAATCCCTCCTCTGGAAGGATGGGCGTCCTCGTCCTCTTCGAGACCCTCACCTCCCTCCTCTCCAGATCGAATTGGGCGTCTCCAAGCTCCGCCGATCGAACTACCCCATCCTCCTGATAGGCTCCAGGGCCGTCTAGGAACTCCTCTATCACCGCGAGCTTATCCCCTGGGAAGACGAGTCCACCTCTCAGCCTCTCCACTCCCCTGGACATGCCGGCCTCCACCGGCTCGCCCAACTAATTCTCCCCAGCTTCAATTTAAACTCTTAGCCTCTCGATCCTGTAGAGGTCTATCTCCACAAGTCTCCTCGGCTTCCGGTGAAACCTGAACATGTGGGGTATCTCCATCTCCATCTCGAAGAGAGCTGAGATCCTTCCGCCCCTCCTCCGGATGTGTCTCCTGATGAACTCCCTCGTGCTGCTCTTATGAATGCTGTATACCGCCCTAGCTATTCTCAGAGCCTCGTCTAGAAACTCTATGTCGGCGTGGCGACGCCTAGTTCCAAAGGGGGGATTCATGATGACCGTGTCGAAGACGGCTCTGAGGGGTGCGACATCCCCGATGAGGAGGTGGAGGCGATCTGAGACGTCTGCCTCCACGGCGTTCTCCCTAGCTGTGGAGATGGCTGTTGAGTCGATGTCGACGCCTACAACTGCCTCAGCCCCCAGCATTAAGGCTCCTATGCCCAATCGCCCCGTTCCACATCCCAAGTCCGCGACAAGCCTATCTTTGATGTCGTCATAGATGTATCGCGCTGTGAATAGGAGTTCGGCTGCCACCCTTGGAGGCGTGGTATACTGTTCCAGCTCCGGATCTGGATGGGGGTGGGGTTTAAGTCTCCTCAGGGCCTCCTCCAGCCTCCTCCTGGGTATGATCTCCTCAGCATCTCTCCCCAATCCATCACCCCCATCATAATGTAGGCCTCCTGGAGGGTGATCATCGGCCTCCTGAGGTCTGGTAGGCCGTCTAGGGCGATCCTGGGGCAGGCGGTGTCGATGAAGGCTTCAAACTCCGTGAAGTCGTTTAGGATGTCAGCTCTCACCACGTCGAGGGCGATTATGGCAACCCTATACCCCCTCCCCTCAAGTTCCCCCCTCAGCCTTTCAGCCTCCCCCATCCTACTCTGACCTGGCTTTACACTCACCACGATCCCTATATTCCTAGCCTTCTTAACCATCTCCACGATGGCTATCCTCCTCCTCAGCATCCTCATGGCCTCTCCACGCCCTATCCTGGCAGCCTTACCCGTGTAGGGGTCGGCTGCCACAACCTCCCTCCCAGTGGCTAGGGCCATGCCGAGGGGGTGGAAGCGTCCTCCCCCTATGAAGAGGAAGCCGTCTACCATCTCGGCGATGGAGAGGGCTGTAGAGTAGTCACAGCCTAAAACCTGCCCATCATAGGGAGTCCATCCGGCTCCCCGACCGATGTGAGGTGTAAATCCCCACCTCCTCAGGGTTTCAGCCACCCTCGGCAGTAGGTGGACATGCTGAACGGTGGAGGCCAAACCTATACTCCCCCAATCCTCCAGTAGGGGGCGAGCCTCGTCGAGGAGCTCCTCGACGTCGAAGTCTGCTCTCAGCTCCACGTAGATGACTGGTATCCCAGCGTCTGGCAGCATCCTGTTATGGCCGTAGTGGATTATGAGGTCGACGCCTAGGCTCTTAGCCTCATGGAGGGGTAGGTCGCATCCCCCATAGCAGGTGCCCCCTGAGATGTAGGCCCTTACACCCGTCTCAGCCTCCAGCCTCCTCGTCAGCCAGAGGGCCTTGGGTCTCAGCCCCTCTGGGAGCTGTATTAGAACCCTTTCAACGCCTCTCTCAGCTATCTCCCTGATAACCCTCTCCATCTCGAAGTTATAGGAGATGGTCAAGGCCCCTTCTATTTAGGGGCTGGAGGCTTATAATGGTGAACGCTAGGAGTGGGGCTGGGCTGTGGAGATGGGGGTTATCCTGATCCTGCAGGGGATGGGGAACTTAGCTGAGGCCCTCCTAAGAGCCTCCTTCGCGATGTTAACCGCCTTCTCATCCACCTTCACAACCATGAGTCTCTGCCCACGTCTAACCCTCGCCGCAGTCCCAGCTGGCTTCCCATAGGGTCTGCGCATCCCATCTTGGAATCTGTCTGCCTGGGCGACGGCCAGCCTCCTCTTCTCCCTCAATATGTGATGGGGATATGGAACGATCTGGAGGAGATAGTTATCCCTGCCGAGATTCCTCTCCAGATACCTGTTAGCCGCCAGCCTCGCCGCCTCCAGGGCGTTATGCCTTATCTGCGCATCCCTCAGGTTTAGAAGCTCCACGATGTATTCATAATCCCTATTGGGGTTTCCCATGGTGAACTTGACTATTCTGAGGCCTGGGACTCCCCCTACATACTCCTTCCTGGTGTATGGCATCCTCTTTATCGACCTATAATTCCTCGCCCTCAAGGCCCATCAATCTTCCCCTATGGGGGTTTAAAAAGCTGACTCATGTAGGCCTTGTGAAGAGGAGGTATTTCTCATCCTCAGAAAGCTCTCTCAGAATCCTCCTGGCCAGCAGCTTAACGGGGTCTGGGATGTTCACCCTGCTCTGGAGATCCTCGAAGCTCTCGAAGGGTCTGCGCTCACGCTCCTCCAATATCTGCCACATCAACTTCTTCCCAATCCCAGGGATCAGCTCTAGGGCGTGCATCTTAGGCGTCACGGGCTGAGACCTGTTGAAGAACTCTATGAAGCGCTTCTCGTTGGCCTTGATGATCCTCTCTATTATGCCTGGCAGCTCAGCTTTGGCTGTGGCCGTCAACTCGTCGTAGGAGATTCGTCCAAGTATGTGATCAACCTTGGTTCTGCCGATCCTCCCTACGTAGAGGCGCTCCCCTATATCGATCTCGACATCTCTCTTCGGCGTGGCCTCAAGCAGCGTGAAGTAGGTTTCGCCGACGAGCTGTATTATGCCTCTTCCATAGCTGTATCTAGGGGCGCCTGGCCTACCATGCGGCAATTTGTCTAGGACGTATGCATATTCCTCGTATTTTTTACCCTCTCTCTCCATCTCTGCCTCCCCGCTATTGAGAGGTAGCCTTAGACCTGTATTTCTCTATGATCCTCATTAGATTCTCCATGGTCTCCTTCGATATTATGCGTTGGCGTCCCAGGAAGGTTCTCAGCTCCTCTATGCTTTGGGGGAGGCAGTTGGCTATCTGAACCGCTATGCCTCTCTCAAGTCCGCTCTCCACTAGCTCCTCCACGAGCTTCCCCGCATCCTCTGCGGGGAGTTTTGAGAATTTGAGGGTGTAATCTAGAACCCTTCTCTGGAGTGGGTCTAGCTCTCCTATGGATTCAAGTATCTTCTTCGCCTCTGATACGGTGATCTCCCTGCGCTCTATGATGGACATGCCGTATGCCTCCTCAGATGCTCGGGTCTGGCGATGATGAGCTTCACCTTCTTCCTCTGTGGTATCTCTATGACGTAGGCCTTTCCACGCTTCTCCACTATGGTTCCAACTCTGCCCTGGTATCTCCTGTGGGGCATACCCTTGTGAACCGTTGGGTTGATGTCTATGACGACTCGGTCTCCTATCCCGTAGTTCTCCAGAAGCCTGCTGAGGGGTATCTTACCCCTCTCCCGAACCGGCTTCCGGAGCTTCCTCCTCGTCTTCCTCCTAGGCCCCTTAGAGTGCCTCCCCATCTCCCATCATCCTAACCTGAATCGTTGAAGCTGTCTGAGGAGTCTACGCCTACCCCTCAGCTGCTTCAGCATCTTTCTCATGGCGTTATACTGTTTTATAAGTTCTCTCACATCCCTCTCCTCCGTTCCGCTTCCCCTGGCGATCCTCCTGATCCTGGAGGCGTTTAGGATTCGCGGATTCTCCCTCTCCTCAGGGGTCATAGACTGTATGATGACCCTCCACTTATCCAGCCGCTCCTCGGCTATGTCGAAGACGTCGCTGGGAAGCTCATAGCCGAAGCCTGGGAGCATGGAGATGATCCTCCTCAGAGGCCCAAGCTTCCTCATCGCCTCCAATTGGCCGTAGAGGTCTTCCAAGGTGAACTTCCCAGAGAGGATCGCCCTCACATCTCGCTCCGAGACATCAACCTCAGCCTCCTTAACCCTCTTCACAAGGCTCTCTATGTCGCCCATGCCGAGGAGGCGTCCGATGAACCTAGGGGGATCGAAGGGCTCCAGGTCGTCGACTCTCTCACCGGTTCCTATGAACTTTATTGGAGCCCCAGTGGCTGCGACGCTTGATAATGCTCCGCCGCCTCTCGCCGAGCCGTCGAGCTTTGCGACGATGATGGAGCCTATCTCCGTTGCCTCCTTGAAGGCCTTGGCCTGGGAGGCCGCCTGCTGCCCTATCGTGGCGTCGATGACTAGGATGACCTCCCTAGGCTTGACTGCCTCCGCTATTCGTCGCATCTCCTCCAGCAGCGGCTTCTCCTCCTTATGCCTCCCAGAGGTGTCTATGATGACAGCCTCATAATCCCTGAAGCGTTCAACCCCCCTCCTAGCGATCTCTATCGGGTCTCGGCATTCTGGGTCTCCATAGAAGTCGACCTTTATGGATTCGGCGAGCTGCTTGAGCTGGTCGTAGGCTCCAGGCCTGAAGGTGTCGGCGCATATCAGAGCCGTCTTGAAACCCCTCTTCTGTAGGTATCGCGCCAGCTTCGCCGCTGTGGTCGTCTTACCAGAGCCCTGTATCCCTATGAGCATATAGATGTTCTGGGTTCCAGGCCTTAGGTCTAGGGGCTGAGCCTTCTCCCCAACCAGCCTGGTCAACTCGTCGTAGATGACCCTGATGAGATGCTCCCGTCTACTTATCCCTGGGGGGAGCTCCTCGAAGGCTCTCTCCTCGATGCGCTTAGACAGCTCGAAGACGAGTTTCACATCGACATCGGCTTGGAGTAAGGCCCTCTGGAAGTCCCTTATGAGCGTCTTAACAACCTCTCTGTCAACCGTTGGAGCTCTAAGCATCCGCTTTATGGCGTCGTAGAGTGATGATCCAAGCTTCTCCAGCACCATTTCCCGTTCTTCCCTAATCTATCCCTCTCACCTTCATGTAAAGGTTGCCTCAACCCTCTCAAGGGCGGCGGCGACTATAAATGGAAATAGGATCGTCGCATCGCCGTAGACGTCGACTATCCTCGCTCCCTTAACCTTCCCCCAGCTGATGGCCTCTCTAAGTGGAGCTCCGCTGAGGCTTCCATCCTCAGCCCTCGCGGTGGTTATCTGAACCGCGGCGTCGAGGCCGCCTCTCAAGGTGTTCATGTATAATGTGTGATGCTTCGGGACTCCCCCGCCTAGGATGATGGCTCCAGTCTTCTCGGCGTCATAGACCAACTCGGCGAAATGCTCGAAGTCCCTGAGGGGGTTTATGCTGAGCATCCTCCGCTGGGAGTACATCCAGAGGGGTATGCCGATCATGGAGTCTAGGAGGGCTGGGCTGAAGATGGGGATATTCCTCAACGCCGCGCATCTGAGGATGGAGTCCTCATCTCTCAGCCTCAACCCGATCTCGCGTAGCAGACCCCAGATCGGGGTTTCCCTCTTCTTCTCCTCCGGTATCTCATCGAGAATCCCGTGGAGGAAGCGCTCCAACTCCTGGAAGACTCTGGACTCTATGTAGATGTCGTAGGCCCTGGAGACACCTCTCTCCCTGAGCTTCTCATCGTCGGCCTCTGGGCTTCCGGAGTGGTGTCTCCCTCCCATCGCCTCTATTAGGTCGTGTACCAGGTTGGCCCCGCTGGTTACCAGGGCGTCTATGTACCCCTTCTTTATGAGGTCTGAGATGATTAGGCGTAGCCCAGCTGGGATGAGGGGGCCTGATAGGGAGAGGAAGATGGTGTAGCTCTCATCGCTGAACATCTCAGCTATTATCTCGACGGCTTTCGCAACCCTTCCGGCTCCTATGACTCCCGCCTTGCCCAGCTCCCTCGCTAAGCTGTCGACGGTCATTCCAGCCTTGAGGCGTATCGGTTTGATTCTCCTCATCCCCTCAGCCCTTCACCCTCACAAGTTTCCTATGCCCCATGATGTTCCAGTATTCAACCTCCCTCCCGACTTCAAGCCTCGATTTAACATCCTCCTCCGATGGATGGGGAACCTCGAAGACCTCGTAGGTCTCTAGATCCATGAGCTGGACATAATCGGGGGTGATGGAGACGATCTGGCCTCGCCGTTTGTCGACGATTGGTATCTCTATCGTCGCGTCGACGGGGCTTACAAAGCTCTTCTTACTGCCGTCTAGGAGGCTTACGGCTATGCATCTGAACTTCGCGCTCCCATGCTTCCCAGGCTTACTCTTCTGAATTGAGAGTATCTGACAGGGTTCTCCGTCGATGACTGCGTAGGAGCCAACCTTCAACTCCCCAACCCTACCAATCCTATATGCCATTTAGAGTCCACCAGCCCATGAGAGAGTATATGAGGGGAGATAAATCATTTCCGCGTTAGTGACTGTCTCGATCCCTCCTCACGCTTCTCTTTGCGAATCCCTGAGGGGCAGGCGATATATCTCGAAGGAGCTCATCTATCCTCCTTAAACCCTCTCTAACACTCTTTAACCATCTCTCATCCTGCTCTCTCATATTGACCACTGTCCATAATCTAACACTCGACTTTCTTGAAGGTCTCGTAACCCTGTAGACGGAAGGGTTTTATGTCGGTATGCGGATTGGATGTCGCTGCGGGCTGGGTGGAGGCTGTGGGGGAGAGATGGATTAGGGAGTGCGAGGAGTTTCTCAGGCAGATAAGGGAGAACAAGATGGCTGAGAATCCAGATCGCCTCGACCTCGTTAGGTCTATGCATGTCGCCCTCTTAGCCTTGAATCACAGCGTTATAGGATGGCTTCAATATGTGAATAACCCCGATGTGATGGGTAAGTTCACCCTCGAGGAATTGAGGGAGATGTCTCAGTATCTGAATAAGTTTGCGGAGGATTTCATCGAGTATGACATAAAGGTGACGAAGGCGGGGATGGAGAAGGGGCTTAGGGAGCTGGAGGAGGAGAGGGGAGAGGAGGATCAGCCCTTCTACATATAACCCAGCCGTTTATAATCCCTAATACCTAACCCTATATATCAGGACGAAGTGATGCTCCGAGGCGAAGACCAGCTCGAAGTGCTCTGGGTCTGCGGTCATCGTCATCAACTTATAGAGGGTTGAATCATAGAACTTCTCCGTATACCTTCTATTGCTGTAGTAGTCCGTCAGGTTTAGGCCTGCTATCTGAACCATCCAGCTCCACTTCACATTGTCGCCGAAGGGCCACTGCTGCCTAGGATTGTTGGGGTTGAAGGTGGCGAAGACGAGGATATGCGTCGCCCCATAGCGTCTGAGGATCTCAAGGGATCTCGATTCGTTCAGCATCATTATGAGGGCTATCTGGGCGATCTGACGCTGAATCCTCGTCGATCCATCTGCGAGGGTTCGCTTACCCGCGACGGTCTCTATCCAGTAGCCGTAGTCCCACCAGGAGACGACTACAGCGTCCTCGGGGAGGTTGTCCCTCATCCACGTCAGGGCCTGAGGCCAATCCTGTGGGTATTCACCCCCGATCTGGACGGGGACGGCTGAGGAGGCGAAGGTTCCAGGCCTATAGGAGGTGGAGGCAGCCCTCCAGATTGTGGGCATCGTCGCAATGAGGATGAAGGCTATGAAGAGCATCGAAGCCTCACGGCCTACCCCCATCACCCTCCTCCGCCTTTCCCTCCCCCAGCCCGCGACCAGCTGGATATGGGGGGTTAGAAGCTCCACCAGGGCATAAGAGGCCATGAGGGCTGCCGGAATGGAGAGGATGAGGGTTAACCTGATCATGGAGCCGGCGAAGTAGAGGGCTGTGAGATAGAATAGGAGCGCGTAGAGCTTACGCTCATCGAGGCCTCTGAGGGCTACATAGCATCCGAAGACGGAGAGGGGGAGGATGAAGCCGAAGTCCATGAAGAAGCTGGTCCACACCGCCCTCTTATGCTCAGCCACAGACTCCAATAGAGGGCTTTCAGGCCTCTTAGAGGGATTTAAGACGCTGAGGAATTTGCCAGTCAGGGGCTTAGCTATCCCCACATATTGGAGTAGGAGGGCGACGCCGAGAGCCGAGATGGCCAGGATCAGCGCAGGTATGATGAGTCTCCTAAGGGCGATTCGAGGCCTCACGGCCTCATAGACGAGGAGCGTGACCACTAGGAGGAGAACGGTGACATTCTCCACGCTCAGGAGAAATCTGGGGCCAAGCTTGGGGACGGAGATGGCGAAGAGGTAGCCTATAAACATCGTTAGGCAGTAGGAGGTTAGCACCCGTCGATCATAGTGGCGGGTGAAGAGGGTTGAGAGGATGAAGAGGGTGAGGAGGCCGGTCATATACTTCGAGGCGCCCCACGAGGCGTAGAGATAGGCGAGGGCTAAGCCGGCTAGGGATGAGTATAGCAGCCTCCATATCAGAGGTCTCCCCCCATCTATGGAACGGAGGAATAGGAGCGATACGGCTGCCATTCCGAAGATGCCGATGTTCTCGGTGTCGAAGAAGCCTAGGCTTGTTCGACTGATGAAGGCTGGGCTTATCGCGACGAAGAGGGAGGAGAAGATGCCGGCGGCTCCACCTCCAAGGTCTCTACCTAGGAGATAGACGACGAGGCAGGTGACCACGGCCATCAGGATGGGGAAGTGGATGCATACATCTCTAAGGGAGACCTCCACGCCCAACGTCCTGAGGATCATGTATAGGGCTGCGGCTGAGAAGGGGAGTCCTGGAAAGGAGCTGTGGGGGATATCCCTCCCCATGGGATACCAGCTGAGGGTGTCATGCCAGCTGAACCACGCCGAGAAGCCGTTTTCAACGACGTATTCAGCCACCCTATACTGGAAGAAGGGGTCATAGGCCGTTAGGTAGGCCCCCCACCTCAAGGGTAGCTCCCTCAGAGCCGCGGCGACGAAGAGGATGAGGATGAGGGATGAGACCTCCACGAGGCTGCGTCTATCAACCTCAAACCTCAGGCTGGCGAGGCTCTGAGGGAGTGATCCAAGGCGTCCAAGGGCGTCTCTGAGGCCGCTTATAGGCATCCACCCCTGATAACTTTTAGAATAGTGGGGGAGACTCTTATTTAACTTGCCACCTCTAGGCTTCATCGTAAACCCCATAGCGGGGATGGGAGGGCGAGTCGGTCTAAAGGGGACGGATGGGGAGGACGTTTTAAGGGAGGCTCTGAGGCGTGGGGCGAAGCCCTGGTCTCCCATTAGGGCACGGGAGTTCCTGCGACATCTAGGTGAGGCCGGCAGGTCTGTTAGATGGCTGACATGGAGCGGTGAGATGGGGGAGGAGCTTCTCAGCGAGGCTGGATACAGCTTTGAGGTTGTTGGGGAGGCCTCCAAGCCGACGACGGCTGAGGATACGAGGAGGGCTGCGAGGAGGATGGCTGAGAGGGGTGTAAGCCTCATCGTCTTCGCCGGAGGCGATGGAACCGCCTGCGACATAGTTGAGGCCATAGATATGGAGACCCCAATCCTCGGCATACCGGCTGGAGTCAAGATGTTCAGCGCCGTCTTCGCCCCAACGCCGAGGGCGGCAGCCCAGCTTCTCATAAAATACCTCAAGGGTGAGGCTCAGATAGTTGAGAGGGAGGTGATGGACATCGATGAGGATGCCTATAGAGCTGGACGATTGACGGCCACGTTGAAGGGGTATGCCAAAACCCCCTATGCACCACAACTACTCCTAAGCGGAAAAGAGACTGTGTCAGCCGTCGACGAGGAGTTGATGAAGGAGTCCATAGCCGCAAGGGTCGTGGAGATGATGAGGCCAGGCGTAAACTATATCCTAGGCCCAGGATCAACGGTGGCCAAGGTGGCCGAGCTCCTAGGGGTGGAGAAAACCCTCCTCGGCATCGACGTCGTCAAGGATGGGAGGCTCATCGTCAGGGATGCCTCGGAGGAGGATCTACTCAGGGTCGTCGAGGAGGGTGAAACCTGGATAGTTCTCTCCCCCCTGGGAGGCCAAGGCTCGCTGCTTGGGAGGGGGAATCAGCCGATCAGTCCGAGGGTTTTAAGACGAGTCGGCTTGGATCACATCATAGTCATCGCCACCCCAAATAAGCTGAGGGGCCTCAAAGCCCTAACCATAGATACAGGCGACCCCGAGCTGGATGAGGCTCTACGGGGCTATAGGAGGGTGATCACAGGCTACCATGAGGAGAGGGTGATGAGGGTTATATAGACGGCTATTCGTCGAGGATGTCGAAGCTAATCTCCAAGAGCTCCCTGGATGGTCGATGCCTAAACTTCCTGATCTTAATCCTCCCTATCTCACCCGTCGTCTCCGTATGCTTCTCACGGCAGGCGTTGACATTCCAACCCTCGATATGGAGGATCCTAAGCCTCTCAACCCCTGATGGCAGGGGGAAGAGGTCGTAGATGGCGTCTCCCCAGCGCTCCTCAGCCTCCTCACGGGTCATCTCTAACTCCTCTATGGGGGCGTCCTCCTCGATCTTCCTATTCGCCTCCTCCTCAACCCTCTCCATCTCCTCCCTCGACGGCTTACGATGATACTTGACGATCAGGCATCCATGTGACCCCTTAACATGGACGCTGGCCGTCCATCTCGCCCCTAAAACCTTCTGGACTGCTCCCTTCAAGACGTGGAGAGCCGTATGAGTTCTAACCTCCAATGGTGGCTTCTCCTCCATAGGCATCAGTATAGTTAGTCGACCTCTAGAAAGGGTTTGAGGGCTAGCCTAATAGCCATGGTATAGCCTGGAGGCGAGGAACTCGGGGAGACCTAGCCTCCTCATCCTCCCAGCCACCTCATCGATGTCATATTCAACCCTTCTATGATGCATGGAGACCTCTCCCCCCTCCACCTCTAGCAGCATATAGCTGGCCCTCGGATCCCCATCCCTAGGCTGTCCAACGGATCCTGGATTCACGAGGTATCGGCCATCAACCCTAATCAGATAGGGGATATGTGTATGCCCAAGGAGCAGTATATCCGCCTCCGCCATCCTCAGCAGCCTCTCAGCCAATACATAGGCCTCATGGGGGAAGACATATTCATTCAGGGGGTCTCTGGGGCTTCCATGATAGAGTGCGATGTGAACCCCCTCCACCTCCAGGCTTAGATGGCTGGGCAGATCACCAAGCCATCTCACGGCGTCCATCCCCAGTAGCCTCCGATTTATCTGGACAGCCGCGGCGGCGTAGGGGTTGAAGCCCCAGGTCTCCCCCGAGGCCACCGCGGCGTCGTGGTTTCCCGCGACGCATCTAAAGCCCCTCATCTTAACCTCGGAGATGCATTCTCCAGGGTCTGGGCCGTATCCCACGATGTCTCCGAGGCAGAGGGCCATATCCCAGCTCCCCGCGTCCTCCAGCACCTCCCTGAGGGCTGTGTGATTACTATGGATGTCGCCCAGCACCAATAGCTTCAAGCCCTCACCCCTTAATAGGATCCGAGGGGAACGCTTAACATCTCCCATCGCGTTAGACTCTATCAAATGGGCTTGGAGCTATCAACGGCGGAGACTCTCCTTGAGGGCCGTCCACTGAGGGCTGCCCTACTAGAGCTTGGAAACGCCGTCATCGCCCTCATCTGGCTTGGAGATGAGCCGAAGCTTGGAACCCTCACCATCTCCATGCCTGGAGGCGTCTCCTCCCCCCTCCTGGGCGATAGGGATCGGATGTTGGGGCAGGTCATAGGTGAACGCCTAGCTCATCTCTATGGGAAGATGGCCCTAGTCTCGATAAGCCTCCCCCAGGGCCTGGGAGTCTCCGCCGGCAGAGTCCTCATGAAACTGATGGAGGAGCTGGTGAGGGGGCATTGAGCGATCTACGGGGCTTCCTGAGGGAGCTGGACTCCCAGGGGCTGCTCCTCCACATAGGGGAGATGCTCTCAACAAGATTTGAGATCGCCGCCGTGATGAGGCATCTAGATGGCAGGCCCCTACTATTCGAGAGGGTTGAGGGCTATAGGCATAGAGTGGCAGCCGGCCTCTGCTCCAGCAGAGACCTCATCCAAAGGGCTTTAGGCATCGAGGGTGTACAGCTCTATGAGGGACTCCTCCAAGCCGTTAGGAATCCACGGAGATGTGAAGTCGGCGACGGCCCCGTGAAGGAGAGGGTGGTGGATAAGCCAAAGCTGAGCCAGCTACCCATCCTCACCCACTTTGAGGGCGACCCAGGCCCCTACATCACATCGGCGGCCCTCTACGCCAAGACGCCTGACGGCGAGGTTGAGAACGTCTCCATACACCGCCTCCTCGTCCTCGACGACCATAGATTGACGCTTAGAATCGTCCCGAGGCATCTATACAGAATCGTTGAGGCGGCGAGGGAGAGCGGCGTAGAGAGCATAGATGTCAGCATCTCCACAGGGCTTCACCCAGCCGTTCTCCTAGCGGCTTCGACGCCCGCCCCATACGGAGTCTCGGAGTTCGATGTGGCCAACGCCCTCCTAGATGGAGGCCTCAAATTGACGGAGTGTGAACACGTCGACGCCCTGGCTCCGGCTGACGCAGAGCTGGTTTTGGAGGGACATTTGAAGGTGGATGAGACGGCTGTTGAGGGCCCCTTCGTCGATCTGACGGGAACCTACGATGTGGAGCGGAGGCAGCCGATCATCGAGGTTGTCGGAGCCATGTATAGGGCTGACTACATCTATCAGGCCCTCCTCCCCTCTGGGATGGAGCATCGCCTGTTGATGGGTCTGCCACGGGAGGCTCAGATATGGGAGTATGTCCGAGGCATCACGCCCCATGTTAGGGGTGTAAACCTCACATCTGGGGGCTGTGGATGGCTCCACTGCATCGTCAGCATCCGGAAGGTTCGGGAGGGGGATCCGAAGAATGTTTTGATGGCAGTCTTCGCAGCTCATCCAAGCCTTAAGCATGCCGTCGTCGTCGATGAGGACATCGACCCATACAACCTTGAGGAGGTGGAGTGGGCCATAGCCACAAGGTTCAGAGGGGATGAAGACCTACTGATCATACCTCACGTCAGGGTTTCAAGCCTAGACCCAGCGTCGGATCAGAGGCTTGAACTCGGCTGTAAGGTGGGCGTCGACGCCACTAGGCCGCTGTCTATGCCTGAGCATCACTTCAAGAGGGCTGAGATACCTGTTTCGGAGCGTGTTAGACGTCTGTTGGGGAGGCTGGGATGTATCTAACCCGACTTGAGGAGGAGATGCTGGAGGGAGAGATGGGGGAGGCCGTGGCGAGGGCTATGAGCCTCCTCGTCGCCCTCGGAGAGGTCTTCGAGGCTGAGAGGCTAATAGAGGTGGAGAGCGCCCACATCTCAGGGGTCTCCTATAAGAACCTCGGTGAAGCTGGATTGGAGTATCTGGAGGAGCAGGCTGAGCTGGGGGCCAGTGTGCGTATAAGGGCGACGCTCAACCCTGCTGGAATGGATTTGGAGCGGTGGAGGGAGATGGGGGTCTCCCCTGAATTCGCTGAGGGTCAGCTTAGGGTGATAGAGGCCTATAGGCGTATGGGTGTTGAGGCCACATGCACCTGCACACCCTATCTCATAGGTCATAGGCCGAGGGCTGGAAGCCAGATCGCCTGGGCTGAGTCCTCAGCCGTCGCCTATGTCAACTCGGTTCTTGGCGCCAGAACGAATAGGGAGACTGGGCCTACAGCCCTCGCCTCAGCGATCACGGGTAGGGCGCCGCTACATGGCTATCGATTGGAGGAGAATAGGAGGCCGAGCATCATCGTGGAGGTGAAGACTCCCCTAAGCTCCAAATTCGATTATGGCGCCCTCGGCTATCTCATCGGAGAGATGGCGGGTCGAAGCGTCCCCTACATCAGGGGTTTGAGGGGCGCCAGCATAGAGCAGCTTAAGGCCCTCTCCGCGGCCATAGCCACCTCCGGAGGGGTAGCCCTCTACCACATTGAGGGCTTAACCCCCGAGGCTCGGAGGATGTCGCGGCACCTCGAAGGCTTGGAGCGTATACCAGTAAAGCCCGACAGCCTAGGGGAGGTAGCTGAACGCTTCCAGGGGGCTGGGGAGGACGCCGTAATCTGCGTCGGCTGCCCCCACTGCAGCCTCAGAGAGCTGATGGAGGTCGCCCGTCTCCTGGAGCGTCGCAGCGGTGAGAGACTCTGGGCCTTCACCAGTAGAGGCGTCTACATGAAGGCTGAGCGGCTCGGCATCGTCAAGGCCATCGAGGAGGCTGGGGGGAGGGTCTACAGGGATACCTGCATGGTGGTGGCGCCTCTCAGGGAGATGGGCTGGAGGGAGGTGGCGACGAACAGCTTCAAGGCTGCCCACTACCTCTCCTCCATGGGCCTCACGGTTCAGGTTGCGCCTCTAAGGGAGCTCCTGGGTGGAGGCCATGAGGATTAGGGGTCGAAGAATAGTCGGCGGATACGCGGAGGGGGAGGCCCTAGTCAGCTCAGCTTCCTTCAGCTTTTATGGAGGTGTAGACCCAGAGACCGGCATTATAACCGAGCCTGGCCATCCCCTGGAGGGTGAGAGCGTCGCTGGGAGGGTTTTCATCTTCCCCCATGGGAGGGGCAGCACCGTGGGCTGCTACATAATCTATCGTATGCATCGTCGGGGGACGGCCCCAGCGGCTGTCATAAACCTTGAGACGGAGACGATCATCGCCACGGGATGCGCCATGGCTGGAATCCCACTTATGGATCGCCTAGAGGAGAATCCGTTGAGGTTGATTAGGAGCGGCGACTACATCGTTGTCAACGCCGATGAGGGATACATCGAGATTTAGCCAGAGGCCTCGAGGAGTTTTCCCGCTTCTTTCCTGACCCTATCCAAGTCCTCAGCCCTACAATAGACCCTGAGGATGTTTATGTAGCCCAGTAGAATGGGGGCGAGGGGTGAGACATCGCTGAAGTTTACACATCTCCTCGAGCCGTCGGGTTCCCTGATGAACAGCCTTATCTCCTCCGGCCTACTACTTCCAGGGTTGTAGGGGACTGATGGGGCCGTTGAGACGTCGACGATGAGGAAGCGGCCGTCGGCTCCACTTCTCTCAGCCAGAGTCTCCTCCAGCTCCTCCACCCTCAGCTTTAGGTCTTGGAGCTCCTCCTCCCCTAGGAAGCGTTCATAGGCGCATTTCAGCAGCCTCCTCCCCCTCAGCATCTCAGCCATCCTCCTGGCCGTCTCCAGTTCTCCATCGCCCTCTAGGGTTAGGAGCATCGATAGAACCCTCTCATCGTCTAGGTTGAGGTAGTCGTCGAGGGATTTGAAATCCGTTAGGCCTAGGGCTTCATCGGCCAGCTCCATAGCCCTGATGAGCATCACCGAGGCAGCCCTAACGGTTCTGTGGAAATAGACAGCCTTAAACATCTCATATCTAGCGATGAGGAAGGCCTCCAAGGCGTAGAGGGCCGTCATATCCATCGATAGCACATCGTCTAGGACGTCGACGGAGTCTATGAGCCTCCGGACGTCGATCCTTCCATACTCGACTCCTGTGTAGTAGCTGTCCCTGACGAGGTAGTCCAGCGTATCGGCGCTGAACTGACCCGCCACCACCTGATTGAGGAAGCCCCTGCCAGGGAGCCGGCCAACCGAGAGCTCCGAGACCTCTAAGGGTTTGAAGCCATAGTCGCCGAGAACGTCGGCCACGACGGTCTCAACGATGATCCTGCGCCCCAAATCCTCGTGGCTCAGCCCCCTTCTTCTCAGGAGTTCCTCGAAGAGATGGCTGAAGGGGCCGTGGCCGACGTCGTGGAGCAATCCAGCCAGTCTAAGAAGCTCCACGTCATCTCCATCTATGAGGGCTAGGTCTCTGAGTCTCTCGCCGAAGAGGCCTGAGAGATGCATGGCTCCGAGGCTGTGCTGAAACCTACTGTGCTCCGCCCCTGGATAGGTTAGATGGGCCATAGCCAGCTGCCTTATACGCCTCAGCCTCTGAAGGGGCCAGGTGTCGAGAACCCCTCTCTCAGCCTCTGATAGTTCTATGTAGCCGTGTATGGGGTCTTTTATCTCCCCCCACTTCATCATCCACCTTTAGTCTCCGAGACCTTTAAGGCTACTCAAAGATGTTTTATCCAACTCCCATGACTCCCTTTATGGGATGACCCCTCAACGTGGATTCTTCATCGTCTTGGAGGGGATAGATGGCTGTGGGAAATCGACGCAGGGTAGGCTTCTGGCTGAGAGGTTGAGGGGGCTGGGCTATGAGGTTGTGGAGACCTGTGAGCCAAGCGATGGCCCGATTGGGCGATTGCTGAGGGAGCGGGGTGAGGAGGGATTCAGGTTTCCACCGGAGGTGGAGGCTCTACTCTACGCGGCTGATAGGCTTCACCACGTTGAGGAGATCGTTAAGCCGGCTTTGAGGGCTGGATTTATAGTGGTCTCAGAGCGCTATCTCCACTCCTCCATCGCCTATCAGGGGGCTGGAGGCGTCGACGTCGATTGGATTAGGATGCTGAACCGCCATGCCCCTAAGCCGGATCTCGTTGTGTTCCTCGACGTAAAGCCCGATACGGCCCTTGATAGGCTTCGGGGTAGACGTCTAACGGCCTATGAGGATTATGAGACTCAGAGGAGGGTGAGGGAGATATATCTGCGGCTCGTAGAGGCTGGGGAGCTGATCAGGGTTGACGCGGAGAGATCTGTGGGGGAAGTCCATGAGGAGCTCTTCAAACTCGTCGTGAAATGTATCAGGCGTTGAGGAGACCCTATTTCTTCAGCCTCCTCAACCTCTGGAGTGAGGCTAGCAGCGTTGATATGGATTCAGCTATCTCCCTGATCCTCTCCGGCTCCTCCTCCTCTGAGAGGAGGTTGCTGAGGGTTGAGAGCTTCCTGAGAATGGCTCCCTCAAGGCTCTCCCATAGGAGCTCCCGCTGGACGACGGCTGCCTCGTCTTCGCCTTCCCTCAGGATGACGACCCGCCTCTGGCATCTGGCGCACCATATCTCCCCGCTCTTCAACCTGAATAGGGGCGATCCGCATTCGGGGCAGTTGTAGCTGAGCATCGTCGCCCCTGAGCGTAGGAGTTTAGCCATCTCCCTCGCCCAGTCGGATGACAACTCTCAGCCAACTCGATATGGTCTGAGACCCTTTATAGGTTTAGGGTTTGGAAAAAGGGGGGTTAGGCCCTATGCTCCTTGACGTAGGCCTCTATCCTGTTAGCTGCCTCCTTCAACACCTCTATCGGCTTGACGAGGGGTATTCGGACATGTCCCTCTCCCTGGGGGCCGAAGGCGGCTCCTGGCACTATGGCCACCCTCTTCTCCCTCATCAATCCCTCGCAGAACTCAACGCTGGACTTTGAGACCTCTGAGATGTCTGGGAAGAGGTAGAAGGCCCCCTCAGGCTTGGGGCATTTGACGCCCTCTATCTCGTTTAGGCGTTTAACGAGATACTCCCTCCGCCTATTATACTCCTCAGCCATCTTCTCTATCGGCTCCCATGGCCCCGTAAGGGCTGCGGCTCCGGCCACCTGGACGTGGGCCGCTGGGCAGAGAACCATGTTTCCCTGTATCTTCAGCATCTGCTCGACGAGGCCTCCAGGGGCGATGAGGTAGCCGAGCCTCCATCCCGTCATGGCGAAGGTCTTTGAGAAGCTGACCACCACGACGGTTCTCTCCCTCATTCCAGGTATGGAGGCTATGCTCACATATCTCCGGCCATCCCAGATGAACTCGCTGTAGATCTCATCTGAGATGACGAGGAGGTCATGCTCCTCGGCTAGGTCTGCCACCCCTTTAAGCTCCTCCTCGGTGAAGACCGTCCCCGTCGGGTTGTTCGGGGAGCAGAGGATGATTATCTTCGTCCTATCCGTTATCCTGGCCTTAACCTCCTCCAGGTCGAGGTGGAAGCCCTCGGCTTTGAGGGCGAATCTCACCGGTTTTCCGCCGAGGAATCTCACCGTTGGGACGTAGACGAGGTAGCTTGGATCGGGGATGAGAACCTCATCTCCAGGCTCAACGGTGGAGGCGAGGGTGAGATATAATGCCTGCTGGCTTCCAGGGGTGACTATAACCTCCTTCTCGGCGTCGACGTCGACGCCGAACTTCTTATAGTAGGCCGCTATGGCCTCCCTGAGTTGGGGTATGCCCTGAGTCGGCGTGTAGTGGGTCATCCCCTCCTTCAGGGCCTTGATGGCTGCCTCGACGATGTGGCTGGGCGTCGGGAAGTCTGGGTCTCCACCTGCGAGGACTATGACATCCTTCAGCATCATCAGGGCCGCCGCAAGTCTCCTAATCAGCGAGGGCTCCATCTCCCTGAGAATCTTCACCGCCCACCTCTCACTCATGGGACTCCCTCAGATGGAGTCCTCGAGGCCCTATTAAAGCTGTCGAGTTCTACTCCTCCAGAGGCTTAGCCTCCTCTCAGCCTCTGCTCTATGCTCCCTTATTATGGTTGGAAGCCTCCTCACCAGCTTGAGATTCTCCTCCACCCTCCCCCTATACAACTCTCCAAGCCTTGGGTGGAGCTCCTCCAGCAGCATGAGGCATCTCCTACCCCTGGAGACCGCCTCTGGACAGCTTGGGCTGCAGGGGAAGAAGTAGGAGACGAAGTAGGCCATGGCATCCGCCTCAGCCTCCTCCAGCTGTCTATAGGCCCTCTCCTCAACCTCTAAGCCCATGGATCTCTCCCTGGCGTATCGCTCCACGCAGCATTGAGGGTATCCGAGGAGTCCACCCATCTCCACCACCCAATCGGCTTCCAGCTCCTCTGGGTATGCCAGATATATGCCGAGGCCTCTCGGCCTCTTCAGGGCCTCCCTCCTCAGCTTCTCCCTCCTATTCATCAGCCTCCTCAGCCTCTTCTCGACGCCTCTCTCCCTGTATAGGTAGAGCTCCCTAACCGTCGGCCTCACCTCGTCTATACGCCATCTGAGGCCTAGGCGCTCAGCCCATTCTAAATGGGCTTTATACTCCTCCGAGTTCTCAACAACCTCTCTGTAGGCTCTCCGCATGGCCCTCTTCACATCCCCTATGGCGCCTCTATCCCCCCTTCTAATCCTAAGGAGGGTTGGATAGACTCTCTCATCGATGATTCTCCCCATCTCCCCTCCACTCGGGAGTTCGGCGGGTATCGTTATCTGGGAGCAGGGTCTGACGCCGAGGTAGACGAGTAGATAGTCCTCCAGCTTCACGCCAAGCCTCAGCCTGTCATCCCCTAGGAGCTCCTCGATCTCCCCCTCATCTAACTCCTTCACATTTAGAGTGTCATCTAACTCCCTAATAGATGATGTGAAAACAAAGGGGGGTTTTTCAGGCCCTTTACATGGGTGCTATCCTTAGGACTTGGAGGAAGAACTGCGCCCTGCCGGAGAGCATCGCCATCCTGAAGAGGACGGTGTTGCCGAAGTAGGCTCCCAGGCCGATCATGATGATCCAGCGTCCAAGCCTCGTCGCATAGCCCATTGCACCCCTATGCTCCCATGTCAGGACGAAGTACATGACGGCGCAGATGGTTCCTATGGCTATGTAGATGTAGTTCCACCAGTCAACCGCCCCAGCGCCGACGGCTGGCGGGGTGATCGTCGAGATCACCTGTTTGGTGATGTTCGGTATGAGGACTCCCCTCATACCCAGGCCGAAGCCGGCTCCGACTAGGATGGCGATTGGATACCTGCTGAGCCACCTATACCTCGGCGTCAATAGGAAGAACATCATGAAGCCGAGGATGACCGGTATGACATACCAGACCTTCCCCTGCATTAAAGGCGGCCCCACCATCCTTATCGTCGTCGTAATCGTCGTCGTGATGAGCATGATGGCCAGCATCAATCCGATGTAGGTGTGCTCAGCGAACCTATAGACCGGATTTTCCTTGTACAGCGGGTAGCTGTAGATCATCAGCATCAGCAGCCATGAGATCCATAGGCCGGCGATTCCAGCTGGATCGGTTGGGTAGGGCATCCACCTCACCTCCTCTTACCCCTGCTGGCGAAGTAGCCGATGTTCGCCAGCACTACGGCTATGATGACGAGTATGTGGGAGATGTTGATGGCTCCCATCCTGATGGTTGCCTCACCAGGCTCTCCGATGAGCTTCTCCAATTCAGCTCCACCCCTGACTCCGACGCTCATGCCGAAGAGGACTCCGGACTTGTAGAAGGGCATGTAGCTGGAGCCCAGCATCGCGATCCCTATCTCGGCGACTGGAACCCCATAGGGGATGCGCCACTGCCTTATGTAGTAGTCACAGCAGTCGCCGGTGTCCCCCGAAACGACCAACTTGATGTCCGTAGCCTTGTCGACGTTCTTCATCATCGGAAGCTCGTCCAGCGGTGTGCCATATTTGTCGGTGGAGAAGATGCTCCTGATAGATGAGCCCAGCTGGGCAACAGACGCCTCCATGTTGGGGTAGTAGCCGAGGTAGACGTAGTCCTCGCCGTATTTCAGCTTGGCGAAGTCTTCCTTGGCCCTCCTCAGCAGCTCCTCGTAGGTCAAGTCGACGTCGTAGTAGGAGCCCCAAATGATGATCTTGGCGCCCTCCCTGATGAAGAGCTTGGCGCAGGAGACGAAAGCCGGCATACATTCGGGCCAAGCGCTGACCCCGAAGGCTATGTTCATCACAACTACGTCTCCAGGCTCCACCATCTCCTTTATGCCCTCATAGAGGTCTCTGGTGGATGGGCTGATGCTGATGGGGAACATGATGGGCCTGATGAAGGGTATCATGAGGCCGATGAATAGTATCCAGTAGAAGACCCTGCGGTCGATCCTAGCCAGCTTCTCCCAGAAGGTGAGCTCCTCCTCACTCATTCACCAGCCACCTCCCCATAGAAGCCCCTCTCCCTGCCCAGCAGCGCCCTGAAGCCGTAGGCGAGCATTCCGAAGGCTGCGACGATTAGGAAGCATCTCATACCAGGCACCTGACCATAGTCGAGGAACCATCGTCCTATCACCGGTATGCCGCTCCAGATTACTCCCCCTATAGGGGCGTTGGTTAGGATGACGAAGCAGCCTGCGATGAGCAGCAGGGCCGCATCGATGTTCCTAGCCCTGAAGGCCCTGTAGGCGGCGGAGAAGATGTAGAATCCCGTGATGGCGTATAGGGTTTGACCCAGGCTTGTGTAGGGCCACGTGAAGAGCCAGTTGTAGAGGGGGTTAGTCATGGCATCCTGCTTTATGACATAGCCAGCGAGGCCGCTGAGGAGTGTGACGAGGAAGATGATCCATAGCCAAATGCTGAAGGGCCATACCCCAGCCCTCCTCCTCTGGATGTTCTTCGCATGCTCAGACAGCAGCCTTACGGCTCCCAATGCGATGGAGATGTTCGCGATGATGGTGGCCCAGGTTCGAAGCTCCTCAGCGACATTCCAGGTTCCGATGAAGAAGAACTCTATGAACATCAGTATGGTGATTATGGCGGTTATGAGGTATACAACCTCCCTCCTCAAAACCTCAGCCATATTCACCACCTCAAAACGTTTATCAGCGCTGGACTCCTGGCGAAGCCGAGTAGGAAGCCGATGATCATCAAGGCGATCAATATGAGCTTCATTACGTCCTCACCCCTCAGACAGCCGAGGATGTCTGGATCCTTGCTTATGGAGGCTCCAGCGGCGTATAGCTCCTCGGCCAGCAGGACGTAGTCGCAGGTGGCGACGAGGAAGGGCATCTGGTGGGTGTTGGCGGTTCCACCGATCTGGAAGGCTCCGATGGTGTTGCCGCCCTCACCCATTACGACGGACTCGTAGTAGAAGCCTCCTATCAGGAAGTTTGTTGCAGGCCTCTCCCTCTGGAAGTAGCCGAGGACTGCTGTCAGGTATGGTGACTGGCCGGCGATGAAGTGTATCATATCGGGGGAGAACTCCTCAGGCTTCCCCTCAGCCATGTAGGCTGTTCGAAGAGTCTCCTCGGTGAGGGGGAGCGCCGTCGGGATGGGCATGAAGACGTCGAGCTTCACACCCGTCTTGGCGCACTCCCTCGCAATGTAGCCGAGGATGCTTATAGCTGCCAGAACCTGTGGACCCTGCGTAGGGTCGTTTAGGTCTCCAGCGATGCCAGGTGTGAACATAACCGGCCTACCCATCTCAGCGGCCCTGCCGATCCCCTCCGGTATGGCGGCCATGGGTGGCAGCGTTCTAACCGGAATCTCCCTCCCCTTTCTCCCGAGGTACATGAAGACGTAGAAGAGTATGTAGGAGAGCAGCAGTATTACGAGGGCCATCCCTCTCCCTTCAACGATGATGGCCATATTCTCTTCCTCCTTTTTCACCATCTAGGGGCCTTGAGACCCCTAGACAGCTAATATAGATGAATTTACCATTATATATTTAAGTTTTCCAAGGAACTTCTTTCACCTATAAAATTAGGTAATGAGAGGGGAGATACATCTACTCCTCGATGATCTCCACATTAGCCCTCGGCACGGTAACTATTCTGCCATCCTCAAGCTCCACCTCTAGAACCCTCACATAGGATTCCGTCTCCACCTGCTGTAGATCTATTGGCAGGCTGTGCACTCGGCCTATAGCCCCGAAGTAGGGAGCCCTGATGATGCGCACTGGGGTTCCTGGAACCATGCCCGCGGCCAGTTCGTCTCCACCCTCCTCCTCGTAGAACTCGCTGTGTGGTATGATGACTTCAGGCCTCATGACGCCAGCCCTAATCTGGGTTGCACCGTTGGCTGCAGCCCTGTAGCCCTCGAAGCTCTTGAAGAGGTTGAAGGCCCTACGGCTCATCCGCAGCTTGCCGAAGCCCTCGGTGATTATCAGCGTAAGCCCCACCTCCTCGTGTCCCGTGATGGCTACTCCGATCTCCTCGCTCATGAACTCTGTTAGGTCTCTATGCCTAATGCCCCCAGCGACGATGCAGGAGACTCCGACCTCCACGCCTCTTTTTAAGGCGTCCAGGGTTACTAGGGAGCCTCCTATGAGTATCGCCCCCTCGTCATCATCCGATATATGGTCTGCGGTGAGCTCCTCATCTGGTGAGTCGACGGCTATCTTTATGACTCCATGGGTTTCACCTCCTATGCCGAAGATTCCCTGTATGAAGGCGGCGTTGGTCTCTATGACTGCGCCCTCATTAGGCAGCACCTCTACGATCTTTCCAGGTATATAGGCGTCCACCTCAAGTGGGACAGGCGGCTTCCTTATCACAACCTGACCCGTGATGTCGGAGATTGATTCGATGACTCCGTCGACGGGTGCGGGGACATCCCTCTTTATGAGGCCGAAGAAGGCTCGATAGTGGGCGATGATCTCCCCCTCCTTCACCTCGTCGCCTATCTTCTTCGTCATGTATCTTGGGACATCCTCCGGCTCGATGCCGAGTAGTATCGCCACTTTGACGATCTCCGGTTCTCCGGCGAGTTCGGTTCTAGCGATGATCGTCTTGAAGTCCACCTCGTCTCCCTCCTTGACGAGGACTTCCCCAGGTATTGGGAGTCTCCTCGTCTTTCTCACCAGCATCGCCCTCTTAACCTTCAGCCCTGGGGTGTAGGCGTAGGCCTCCTTTGAAACCCTCCTCTTCCCCTTAGCCTTCGACATCTCACACCAACTCCTTCAGCTTATCCTCCGGATACATATCGATGTCGAGGAACCATTTAATGAGGGTCTCCCTCCGCTCCTTGTCATTCTCCGGAAGCTGTAGGGGTCTACCCCTGGCGTCGAGGAGTATGCCTACGACTCCTCCCATCGCCGTCCCCTCCACCCTCTTTCCAGGCCCCCTCCCAACGTCGAAGCCCCTCCTCGGCGATATGGTCACCTTCGCCTTCTCCCTCTCCGGCAGCTCTATACGCTTGATCTCTCCGAAGTGCATCTCCTCGGTTAGGGTCTCCCCATTCGGCATCTCGATCTCAACGGTCATAACTGGGTCACCCTTATTCGCCACGCCTCTCGGTGCGATGACTGTTCCAAGCCTGACTAGGCAGTCCTTGTCGAAGATCTGCCAGGCTGCCTCCCAGTATACGGTTGATAGGACTCCGAGGTGGGGCATCATGAAGACGCTGTCCTGGAACATCCAGGTTATGCCCTCGGGTTGGAAGGCGTCTGTGAGGATGAGCATCGACTGGACTCGGCGTGGGGCATGGCTCAGCAGTCCCCCTGTTCCGGCGATTATGTCGATCTTCATCAGGTCTATGTAGGTCTCGGCCAGCGCCTGCTCGAACATGTCGCTTATCGTCCTCTCTATCTTTGCGCCCTTAAGCCTCGTGGCTATGGTCTTGTGATGCTCCAGGCCGAGTCTCAGGGCTTCACGGGCGACGGAGTGCTCGACGATGAGGTCGTCGAGGGTCTGCGGGATCGTCGTCGGCCTGATCATCTTATTCATCAGCCTGCTCGCCACCTCCTCCTCATCCATTTCGAAGGGGAGCCATCGCATGATGTTCTCGATGCCAGCCGTCTTCATCACGTTGCAGATGCTGTAGCTCATACCCAGGTTGGCGCTGACGCTCCTGACGAATTTGCCCTCGAAGACCGAGTAGACGTTAGTCGTAGCCCCTCCGAGGCCGACGCCTAGGACATTCTTCTTGAAGACCTTGGCGATGAGCTGCATCGCCATACCCTCACCCGCGGGCGTCGGCATTATGTCGACGTCAGTCCACTTCATCAGCTTCAAGTATCCAGGTGCATGGCTCATGACGTGCTCCATGAAGAGTTCATGGATCGCCCTTCGAGCGGGCTCGGTGTTCTCCACCTCTAGGACTGGTCTGATGTTGTCGACGATGGTGAGCGCGAATACGTCGCCGAGCAGCTTCTTTATCTGAGGCCTCAGATCCCT
>JAPDJB010000020.1 GCA_029259285.1 Candidatus Bathyarchaeota archaeon
TGAGGGGAGGGTCTTCTCCAAGAGCAGGGGATACGTCATCTGGGTTGAGGACGACTATCTAAACGAGGGACTCGACCCAGATGCGCTGAGATACTACGTCGTCTCCTATACGGGGCATGTCAGGGACTTGGACTTCAGCTGGAGAACCTACGCCGAGAAGGTGAACCATGAGCTGGTAGCAACCCTCGGAAACTTCCTCTATAGGGCGCTGCTCTTCGCAAAGAGGAATTACGGCGTCATCCCCGAGGGAGACGTGGAGGGGGATGTCAAAGCCGTCGTGGAGAAAGCCATAATTGAGATTAGACATGGACTCGATGAATACGAGTTTAAGAGGGTGGTGGACGCCGTTTTGACGGTCGCCTCCTATGGAAACCGATATCTACAGGAGGGGGAGCCGTGGAGGCGTATTAAGACCGATCCCGAGGCGGCTAAGCTGATCATCCATAACGCCCTATGGCTGGCTAAGGCGATAGCGGTTTTGATGGAGCCCATTATGCCCTTCAAGGCCTTGGAGCTCTGGAGGCAGCTCGGCTATGGTGAACGGGAGAATGTCCCACTGAAGGAGGCTTTGGCTCCCCTAGAGGTCGGCCTCAAGCTGGGCGTTCCAAAACCGCTCTTCGAGAAGATTCCGGAGGAGAAGGTGGAGGAGCTCTCGGAGCGGATTGCGGGGAGGGTTAGAGAGGCTGGGGGATGAGGCTTCGCATAGATCTCCACGTCCACACAATTCATAGCGGCGACTCCGTGGTCACCCTTGGAGAGGCGTTAGATTGGTGTAGGCGGAGAGGTCTAGACGGATTCGCCGTAACGGATCATGACACCGTGGAGGGGCTGAGTGAAATACCAGACGTGGATGACTGTGTAGTCATACCTGGCGTGGAGGTCTCAGCTAGGGGAGGGCATATCCTAGCTCTAGGCGTGGAGGAGCCTATACCAAAGGGGCTATCCATAGCCGAGACAGTTGATCTAATCGCTGAGCAGGGAGCCGTCTCCATTATCGCCCATCCCTACGCCCCTCTAAAGAGCTGGGTCGACGCAGATGAGCTGGATGGCATCCCCCTCGACGCCGTCGAGGTGGCTAACTCCACGCAGATACCCTATAGATGGATATTAAAGAGAAATAGGGAGCTGGCTAGGAGACTTGGCTTACCGGAGACTGGTGGAAGCGACGCCCACGCCCCATGGGTCATCGGCCTGGCATACACCCTCATAGAGGCCGAGGAGAGGAGCCTAGACGCCATCCTAAAGGCCATCAAGCAGGGGAGAACCCAGGCCGCTGGGAGAGGCCTCAAACCCCTAGAAAGGCTGAGGCTCCTCCTACGCTGAGATCACCAATCCCTCTGCTCCATCTGATACAGGTTGAGATCCAACCCCAGAGGCTTCTCAGGGCCAGCGTAGGGCTCCAAGTTATAGAGGTTAGGCTCCAGGAAGAGGTATCCAGCGAGGATCTGGGGGGACTTAACCCCCGTGAGTATTAGGGTCACCCTGAGAAGGTTGTTGAGCGCGGGGTTGACTCTCGCGCCCCAGATGACCATCGCCCCCTCATCCATAAGCTCCGTGACGTATTCCGCGGCTCTAACAGCCTCGCTTAGGCTCATATCGGTGCCGCCGCTGATGTGGATTAGGGCGCCGCTCGCCCCCTTATAGTCGACGTCGAGCAGCACGTGGTTGAGGGCGTTCTGAGCCGCCTCCTCGGCCCGCCGCTCTCCCTCGCCTTGGCCTACGCCTACGATGGCGACGTCCCCCCTGGACATGATGGTCTTGAAGTCGGCGAAGTCGAGGTTTATGAGGCTTGGAACAGCTATGGTCTCAACGATGCCCTTGACCATGTTCGCCAGAATCCTATCTGCGACGGCGAAGGCTGAGTCGAGCGGCAGCTCTGGGACTACCTCCATCAACTTATTGTTATCTATGATGACGGTTGTATGGGCCGACCTCCTCATCTCATTGAGGCCCATGAGGGCGTACTCGAAGCGCCCCTTCTCATGTTTGAAGGGCATGGTGACCACGCCGATGACGATCGCCCCACATCTCCTGGCGATCTCCGCGATGACGGGAGCCGCGCCGGTTCCCGTTCCACCACCCATGCCAGCTGTGACGAAGACGATATCCATACCCGAGAGGAGCTCCTCCATCTCATCGGAGCTCTCAAGCATAGCCTCCCTCCCAACATCGGGCATGTTACCCGCGCCAAAGCCTCGGGTTATCCGCCTCCCTATTAAGATCTTCCTATGAGCCCTCACCATCTCAAGGTGCTGCATATCGGTGTTAACCGCGATGCACTCCGCCCCCTCAACGCCCAGCCTCATCAATCTATTGATGGTGTTGTTTCCACATCCACCCACACCCACGATGGCGATCCGGCATTCCCCAGGCTTCTTAAGGTCCTCTCCCCTCCCCCTCCTAAATTTGAGAGCTCTCTCCATCAACATCTCCTTGAACCCCCATTGATGTCTCATGAATTCCGGATGTTTCTATGAGGCTCAATAATATCGCGATTGAATAAGACTTAGAGGTAGATAACCTCTGGGAAACGAGTCTCCGACGAGTTTTATATCTCTGAATCAATTTTCTAAACTATATTATGGATGATTGCTTATATCCTGTTGAGAGCGTGGGGTAGGGCATCGCCTGGGATTCGAGGATGGTCGTATAATAGTCTATTATGGAGGTAATGGAAGGCCTTGAGAGGCCTCTAAGTTAATTGATACATCCAAAGGGGAGATCGCCTGATCTCCGAGGCCATAAAAATCTCCTCGATGAGAGGCCTTTATCTTAGAGCCCCACCACACCATATATGGCTTGGCGAGGATATATGGGGAGGTCTACGGCTGCAGCATGAATATGGCGGACTATGAGATCGCCCTAGGCCTCTTAAAGGAGGCTGGGCATGTCATCGTCGAATCCCCAGAGTCCGCTGAGATCCTCATGATCTTCACTTGCATCGTCAAGACGCCGACGGAGAGGAAGATGCTGAGGAGGATCAGGGAGCTGAGGACTCTGGGTAAGCCCCTGATCATCGCTGGATGTATGCCTGAGGCTGAGAGGTCTCTCATCGAGTCTGAGGCCCCTGAGGCTTCTCTCCTTGGGCCCGACGACCTCCTCAGCGTCGTGGATGTGGTGGAGGCCGCCCTCAGGGGAGAGCGGCGAGTGCTCATCGGAGGGGAGATGGGGAAGACCCTCCTCCCAAGGGTGAGGAGGAACCCGGTCATCCACATCGCCCCCATAGCCTCAGGCTGCCTCGGCGAGTGCAGCTATTGTATAGTGAGGCGGGCTAGGGGGTGGCTGAGGTCTTATCCAGCTGAGGAGATCGTCGAGGATGTCAGGAGGGCGCTGGGGGAGGGCTGTAGGGAGATCTGGGTTACGGCTGAGGATACCGCCGCCTATAGATGGAGGGGGCTGAGGCTTCCAGATCTATTGGAGATGCTGTCGGGTCTTGATGGACGCTTCTACATCAGGGTTGGGATGATGACGCCGAATCAGGCTTTGGAGATGCTCGACGATCTCATCGAGGCGTATAGGTCGCCGAAGGTCTTCAAATTCTTACATCTCCCCGTTCAATCGGGCAGCGATGAGGTCTTGAGGCGTATGAGGCGTCGATACACCATTGAGGAGTTCAAATATATCGTCTCCAGATTCAGGGAGGCCCACCCCGAATTGACGCTGTCAACTGACGTCATCTGTGGCTTCCCAGGTGAAACCGAGGAGGACTTCCAGCAGACCCTACGGCTGCTGGAGGAGGTGAGGCCCGATGTCCTCAACATCTCCAGGTTCTGGCCCAGACCTGGAACCGAGGCCGCAGAGATGGAGGGGCAGCTCCATGGACGTGAGACGAAGCGTCGCAGCCGAATAATGACGGAGCTGTGGAGACGTCTCAGCCTCGAATCCGGCTCCAGATGGATCGGGTGGAGGGGTGAGGCCCTCGTCGACGAGTATGGCCGAGGCGAAACCCTCGTGGCGAGAAACTACACCTACAGGCCGATAGTCTTCAAGGCTCAGGCCAAGCTGGGTGAATTCATAGAGGTGGAGATAAAGGAGGCCAGAGTCGGCTACCTCATCGGGGAATTCCTCCAGATAATATAATGGTGAAGTTCCCCAGAGGTTTCTTAAAATAAATTTTCCTTTATACGATGTCGGGAGCTCCATGAGGGATGTGGTTAGATTTATCCTCTCCGCCCTCCTCTGGCTCGCCGTCATCCCCATCCTCCTCGTCTGGATGGGCTTCTACATCGACGGCCTCCTAAGGCTCCCATCCATAGGCTGGCCTCTCCTCCATCGCCTCCTCATCGCCCTCCCCCTTCTCGCTCCAGGCCTCTATCTCTCAACGGCCTCCAACTATTATCTCTGGAGGGTTGGAGGCGGCTACGCCTGGGGCGATGTCTCACCCGAGGTGGAGACGAGGAGGCTTGTCACGGTCGGCCCCTACAGGTATATGAGGAACCCCATGATCCTCGGCTACACGCTGGTTATGTCGGCTGTCGGCCTCGTCGGCGGCAGCCCCTCAGCCACGGTTCTGCTGCCTTTGTTGGGTCTCGTCGGTGAGTGTGTCTGGATTAAGTTGGTTGAGGAGCCCCAATTGGAGGAGCGCTTCGGAGATGCCTACAGGGAGTATCGTCGAAGAGTCCCCTTCCTCATACCTCTACCAGGTCGACGATGGGAGGATTAGGCTTCTCCGCCTATAACTCCCTCACGTCGGAGCTCCTCCAACTGCTCCTCGGTGTAGCCGAGTAGGTCTATGAGTATCTCCCTATTGTTCTGACCCAGAAGCGGAGCCGCCGTTGGATGGGGCGGAGAATACTTCGAGAATTTCACTGGGAAGTTCGTAGTCCACACCTTCCCAGCCTTTGGATGCTCCACCTCTATGAACATACCCCTCTCCCATAGATGTCTATCCCTCACAACCTCGTCGAGGTGATAGACCGGTGCAACTGGGACGCCTATGGAGACGAAGAACTCGACGGCCTCATCCCTCGTCATCTCCGCCACCCTACTCCTCACGAGCTCCTCGGTGACCTCCTCAACTCCGAAGGTCTCCCTCAGGCGGTCGAGAATCCTCGGCGAGTAGGCTGCCACCCTAATCCAGCCCCCATCCCCTGTCTCCATGAGGCCCCCTATGCCAGGTGACGGATACTTCTCCCTCATCTCCCAAGGCTTCAAGCCGGAGAGCAGATAGCCCGTTATGGCTGTGTTGTAGGCCACCATGCAGTCGAGCTGTGCGACGTCGATCATCTGCCCCACACCGGTCTTATCCCTCATCCTGAGGGCCGCTATGATGGCCATGGCGGCCATAGTCCCCGGGCCGAGGTCGCCGTAGGCCTGAGCCATCTCTATCGGAGGCCCCTCGGGGTCTACGCCGTCCCCAGTCAGCCTCGTATGTCCACTCATCGCCTCAGCTATGGCTGCATAAGAGCCTCTGCCGCTGTAGGGGCCATACTGGCCGAAGCCTGAGAGAGCTGCATAGATGATCCGTGGATTCACCTCCCTCAGGGTTTGATAGCTCAATCCTAGCCTCTCCATCGTTCCAGGTCTAAAGTTCTCCACCACGACGTCTGAGATCTCGACGAGCTTCAGGAATATCTCACGGCCCTTTGGATGCTTGAGGTTTAGGGTTAAGTCCTTCTTGTTGAGGTTTAGATGGTGGAACGTATAGGTGGCGCCTCCGAAGAGGGGGCCGAAGCCTACTCTGTCTATGGCTCCCCAGGGAGGCTCGATCCTGATCACCTCAGCCCCCAGATAGGCTAGCATCATAGTGCACCAGGGGCCGAACCAGACATGGGTGAGGTCTAGAACCCGAATATCCTCAAGGGGGACCTTCATTTTGATCCCCTTTTGATATGAATCCTCGATATAAAGAGTTGACAACCCTTTTAAGAGGCTGGGAGGAGGTTTAGGGAAATGATTGAGATCAGGTTCCACGGCAGAGGTGGACAGGGAGCTGTGACGGCCTCAAGACTCATCGCCGAGGCCGTCGCGAAGGAGGGGAAGTATGCCCAGGCAATACCGATGTATGGAACGGAAAGGCGAGGCGCACCCGTGACGGCCTACGTCCGGATCGACTACAGACCCATTAGGCGTAGAGACCTAGTTCACGAGCCTGACATAGTGATAGTCATCGACCCTATTCTCAGCAGGAAGCCCTCCGTCGCAGCAGGCCTCAAATCTGGAGGACTGCTCCTCCTAAACTATCCCACGCCCCCAGAGGAGGTGGAGATCGGAGGAGACTTCATGGTCTCCACCGTCGATGCGACGACCATAGCCCTCGAGACCCTTGGTAGGCCGATCACGAACACAGCCGTCCTAGGCGCCTTCAGCAGGGTCACCGGCATAACCAAACTCAAGTCCCTGGAGGAGGCCATCCTGAAGAGGTTTCCAGGGGAGATCGGGAAGCGGAACGTAGAGGCCTTAAGGAGGGCCTATGAGGAGGTTCACCTGCCCAAGCCGGCTAAGGGCCCCCTGAGGCCTAGGGAGGAGGAGCCTCCCCACGTCACGGGCTACGGCGTCCTCAAGAGCGTCGCGGATTGGAGGGTTTTCAGACCCGTCGTCGACTTGGAGAAATGCGTCGGCTGCAGGCTCTGCTGGATATACTGCCCTGAGACCGCTATAAGCCTGGTAGATGAGAAGCCCATCATCGACTATGATAAGTGTAAGGGATGCGGCATCTGCGTCCATGAATGCCCTGTTAAGGCCATAGAATTCGTGAGGGAGAGCGTTTAGAGGTGAGAGATATGACGGTTGAGGTTATGGTTGGGAATAAGGCGGCTGCTACGGGCGCCAAGCTCTCCAGGGTTCAGGTGGCGGTGGCCTTCCCCGTCACGCCACAGACAACCATCGTTGAATACCTAAACGAGTTCATAACGAAGGGCGAGATGGACTGTGAGTTCATCAACGTTGAGGGGGAGTTATCAGCCCAGGTGGTCGTCCAGGCTGCCTCAAGGATTGGAGCCAGAACCTTCTGCTGCACCTCAGGCCCAGGCTGCCTCTATATGCATCACCCCATGCATGACACTTCAAGTCTCCGTCTCCCCGTCGTCATGGCGGTGGTTCATAGGGGTAATAAGGGTATGCAGCCCGACCATACAGACCTCATGTCCCATATCATGACGGGCTGGATTCAGTGGTATGTTGAGAATAATCAGGAGGTTTTGGACTCCATCATCATGGCCTATAGGGTTGCGGAGGATATGAGGGTGAGAATCCCCATAGCCGTCGGCTATGACGGATACATCCTCAGCTACACCGCCGAGCCGGTTGACGTCCCAGAGCAGGAGGAGGTCGACGACTTCCTGCCTCCCTATAAGCCGACGCCCAGCCTCATGCCCGAGGACTTCGATCCAAAGGCCCCCCTATGGTGGAGGGTTCCATGGGAGGAGCATCACAAGGTCATCGTCGATGCGAAGGAGGTTATCAAGGAGGTGAACGAGGAGTTCGGCAAGCGCTTCGGCCGCAGCTATGGAAACGGCCTGGTTGAGGAGTATAGATGTGAAGACGCTGAGGCCGTCATCGTGGCGATGGGAACCATAGCCAGCACAGCCAGGGATGCCATAGACAATCTCAAGGCTGAGGGTAAACCCATCGGATTGGTGAAGCTCAAATGCCTCGTGCCCTTCCCCTACGAGGATTTCCAGCGGATAGGAAGCGAGGTTAGGGCTATAGGGATGATAGACCGAAACGTCTGCCTCGGAGTCGGAGGCGTCGGCCACACCTTCATCAGAAACGCCATCTACGACCTGGAGGAGAGGCCAAAGGTTCTGGGATTCCACGCGGGCCTCGCGGGGAAGGAGGTGAAGGTGAGCGACATAGAGCGTATGGCTGAGAAGGTTCTCAAGGCGGCCAGGGGCGAGAGCGTCTCCCCCCTGGTTGAATGGGTTTAGGAGGTGAGCATATGGAGAAGTTGACGATTAAGGATATACCCCTCGAGGAGTATACGATTACCCCTGGAAGCGCCTGCCAGGGCTGCGGCCCTGCCTTGGCCGCCCGCCTCGTCTTCAAGGCCCTCGGCGACAAGGTGATTAGACATGGAGTCCCATCCTGCCCAGACTCCGTGACCAGGACTCCCCACACCTTCTCCGTCTTCGAGAGCGCTGGGGCAGCCCTAACAGGGATTTCAAGGGCCTTGAAGGTCTTGGGCAGGGATGATGTCCTCGCCGTCGGCTTCATCGGCGACGGCGGCACCTATGACATCGGCTTCCAAGCCCTCTCGGCGGCCGCTGAGAGGAATGAGGACATCCTGTGGTTCTGTAAGAATAATGAGGCCTACATGAATACGGGTATACAGCGTAGCAGCGCCACCCCCCTCTATGCGTGGACGACTACGACGCAGGTTGGGCCGAGGGGGCGTGGGAAGGAGACTCCGAGGAAGAATCTGCCCTTCATCGTCGCGGCGCATCATGTCCCCTACGTCGCCACGGCCTCCATAGCCTTTCCAACAGACCTTATAGGGAAGGTGCTGCATGCGAAGAGGTTGAGGGGATTCAGATTCATCGATATTCTCTGCCCCTGCCCGACGGGGTGGCGCTTCGATCCGAGTAGAACAATAGAGGTGGCACGGCTGGCCGTCCAAACTGGAATGTGGGCCCTCTATGAGATCATCGATGGCAGGGAGTTCAGGTTGACCTATAAGCCTAAGAAGCTGAAGCCCGTAGAGGAGTATCTAAGGATTCAGGGGCGATTCAGGCATTTGACCGACGGGGAGATCGAGGAGATACAGCGGATGGTCGACGAGAACTGGGAGAGGCTGTTGAAGCTCGACGAGGAGGGGGAGTTCCCTCTCTAATCTCCCCTCCCGAACTCCACGGTGGCCTTGATGAGGACTAGGAAGGTTATCATGGAGATGACGGTGTTCACGATGTCGCTCCTCATCAGGCTCCAGAAGGCGTAGCAGTAGTTGGCTATGGCGCAGAGGTATAGGGCCAGCTCCAGGGGTTTCCAGCCCATCGGGGATGCTTAATAGGAGGTCAATATAACTCTTCTCCCAGGAGGCTAAACCAGATATGAGAACCGGATCAAGGGGTGATCCACTGCAGGAGTATCTGAGGGAGAGGGGAGTCGAGTATAGGCTGCTGGAGTTTGAGGGGCATACCATGACTGTGGAGGCGGCTGAGAGGCAGCTCGGCGTAGATAGAGGCCGCATCATAAAGTCCATGTTATACGTCGATGAGCGTGGCAGACCCCTACTGGCGATAGTCACCGGAGACCGATTGGTGGATGAGGCGAAATTGGCATCGGTCTGCGGCGTTGAGAGGGTGAGGAGGGCGAGGCCGAGGGCTGTGAAGTCGCTGACCGGATACGAGGTCGGCGCCCTACCACCCCTGGGCCATAAGAAGCCTATTAGGACGATAATCGACAGCCGAGTGATGAGGCTGGAGAGGGTTTATGGGGGAGGGGGCGCCATAAATAGGCTGCTGGAGATAAGCCCCAGAGACATAGAGAGGCTGACCCAGGCTGAGGTGGCTGATATATCCAAGCCCCTGGTGAAGGCTGATGCCTAAGGTCATAGACCTCGGGGAGAGGAGCTCCAAGCTACGTGGGGTCCACCTCATCATAGGGGAGGGCCTATGCAGTAACATCTACGTCATCGGCGTTGAGGAGGCCGTGCTCATCGATGCAGGCGTCGGCAACAGACTCAACCCCATCTGGCCCCAATTGGAGGAGATAGGGGTAGAGCCTCGTGGCCTCAGGGGCGTCGTCCTCACCCACGCCCATCACGATCACGTTGGAGGAGTCTTCCTCATATTGGAGAGGGCTGACCCCGAGGTCTATATGCATAGATTCGACGCCGGATACGTCGCCACCTATATCAAGGGGCTTAGAACCGTTGAGGACGGCGACGTCATAGAGACCCCCCTCTGGCCTTTAAAGGTGATCTGGACTCCTGGACATACCCGTGGAAGCATCTGCCTATACGTCGAGGATGAGGCCATACTCTTCTCAGGGGACACCGTCTTCCCCTGGGGCTACTATGGACGCTACGACGGTGAGACCGGAAGCTACAGCGACATCGTTGAATCGTTGAGGAGGTTGAAGGAGCTTGAGGTGGAGCTTCTACTCCCAGGGCATGGAGGCCCAATATATAGGGATGCCCATAGACACATCGAGTTGGCCTACCGGAATGTGGTTTCAAAGCCTTAAAGCCTCTGAACGCAACAATATCTGTTGACCTGGTATGGTTGAGAAGAACCTCGACTTTAGAAGCGACACCGTAACGCTTCCCACCCCTGAGATGAGGGAGGCGATGGCCAAGGCTGAGCTTGGGGACGACGTCTATGGGGAAGACCCGACGGTGAATGAGCTGGAACGCCTCGTAGCGAGGATGCTTGGTAAAGAGGCTGCGCTACTGGTGACGAGTGGAACCCAGGGAAACCTCGTCAGCGTCCTCGCCCACACAAGGCGGGGCGATGAGATAATCCTCGAAGCCGAGAGCCACATCTACCTCAACGAGGTTGGGGGATACGCCGTCATAGGGGGGTTGACGGCCAGACCTGTGAAAGGCGAGATGGGGTGGATGAGGCCTGAGGACATAGAGGCAGCCATAAGGCCTCCGAACATCCATTATCCCCGAACCGGCCTCATCTGCGTCGAGAACACCCATAACAGGGCCGGCGGGATTCCGCTGACCCCTGAGCAGCTGGAGGCCGACTGGGAGGTTGCTAAGAGGCATGGCCTACCGGTTCACATGGATGGGGCGAGGATCTTCAACGCCGCCGTCGCCCTGAGAGTCGATGTGAAGGAGCTGGCCCGCTATGCCGACTCGGTGATGTTCTGCCTCTCCAAGGGCCTCTGCGCCCCCGTCGGCTCACTGGTCGTCGGCTCCGAGGAGTTCATCGAGAGGGCTAGGAAATACCGGAAGATGCTGGGCGGCGGCATGAGGCAGGCCGGCATCATAGCTGCCCCAGGCATCATCGCCCTGACGAAGATGGTGGATCGCCTAGAGGAGGATCATGAAAACGCCAGGCTCCTCGCCGAGGGTCTGAGGGATCTGGGGATAAAGATTTTACACCCCGTTATGACGAATATGGTCTACATCGATGTCTCACCCATAGGCTGGACAGGTGAGGATTGGAGGAGGGCCTGTGAACAGCTCGGCTGGAGGAGCTTTGGATGGCCCCACTCACCCATCGTTAGACTCGTCACCCATTATGGCATAGAGCGGGAGGACATCGAGTCCTTCCTCGAAGGCCTTAAGAGGCTGATAAAGAGGTGTAGAGCATCATAAGTTTCCCATCGAGGATTCGACGAGGCGGGAACCCTCCTCCTCACATCCTCGGAGCCTCGTAGGGGAAGGCTAGCCTCATAGTTGAGACAATCATGGAGGCAAACCTAATTGGACGTAGATGTAGACACTGAATCCTCCGCCAGCGGGATGGCGGAGGAGTGGAATGGAAGCCTCCATGAGGCTTTGATGGAGAAACCTAAAAGAGGCTTAAATGTAGGTATGGACGAGGAATCTTGAGGCTCCTCGTCCTCTACGGCAAATATCCCAGCCCAAACAGCCTGGAGCTGGTGGAGGCAGCTGAGAGGCGGGGCCATGAGGTTCTCAGTGGAAGCATCATCGACGTCTCATCGCATATATCCAGTAGAGGCTCCAGATTCTGGCTTCGAGACATAGAGATCACGGATTACGACGTCTGCCTCCTAAGAAGCTTCGGCCCTGGAAGCTGCTCCCAGCTAACTAGGAGGATCAGCCTCATGGAGCATATGGAGCTCACGGGCATCAGGGTTGTAAACCCCTGCTACCCCTTCCGTAGGGCGAGGGATAAGTATGCGACGCAGTATATCCTCGCAAAGGCGGGTCTTCCGATAGCTGAGACCTATATCACTGAGGATCTCGGCGCAGCCTATCGATGGGCTGAGAAGCTGGGAACCTGCATCTATAAGCCCATCCTCGGCCATATGGGTCGAGGCTCCATGATGTTTGAGAATCCCGATATGGCCTACAACGCCCTCAAGAGCCTAACCAGAATCGGTGAGCCTCTCCTCCTCCAGGAGTATCTACGTAAGCCTGGGCGGGATATAAGGGTCTTCGTCGTAGGCGATGAGGTTGTGGGGGCAGCCTATAAGTATGGGCCTCCAGGGAGCTGGAAGACGAATGTGGCTCAGGGAGGTCGAATGGTGGCTGGGGAGATACCGGAGGAGATATTGGAGCTAGGCGTAAGGGCCGTGAAGGCGCTGGGCCTGGACTACGCCGGCGTCGACATCGCCGAGTCGGAGCGTGGCCCAGTCATCTTGGAGGTGAATGGCGCCCCTGGATGGCAGGCTTTGAAGCAGGCGACGGGCGTCGACATCGCTGGGAAGATCGTCGAATATGTGGAGGGCTTAGCTTCATGGGTTCGAGGGTTGGGGTGAGGATAAGGCTTCACGGCGTCGGGGAGGCCGTTGGGGAGCTGATCAAGGTTTTGGCGCCCCTAACCGTTGAAGCCCTATTGAGGAGACTCCCCATAGAGGGCCGCGCCCATCTGGTGGATGGGGGTATCGCCATCCTCATCGGGTTGGGGAGGGGGGAGGAGAAGGCGGTGAGAGATGTCGAAGCTGGAGCCATGGCTTACTGGCCGATGGAGGACTCCCTCTGCCTCTATCACAGCCCAGCTAGGCCCTATACACCAGTCAATCGGGTTGGTAGGATCACCGAGGGCTTGGAACTCCTGAAGAAGGTGCGGAGTGGATGTAGGATCCGGATCGATAGGGCTTAGCCGTATCCTGACACTCTACCCCTGCAGTCTGTAGATTATGAGGTCGTGACTCTTGTCCACCAGCTCTACGACTCCCTTCTCCCTCAGCTCCTCTAGGAATCTCTTCGCCACGCTCACTCTGAGGTTAAGTCTATCCGCGAAGCTCTGAGGCGTTATGGCCCTCATCCTCTTCAGGAGGTCTAGGAGTTCATCCTCCTCGAATTCAGGTATCTCTATGCTCCCCACCCGCTTCTCCAGCTTCCTATCCTCCCTCTTCCCCCTAGCCCTCCTCTCGCGGAGGAGCTGCTGCTTCTCCATCTGGCTGAGACTCTTCTTCTCAGGCATTTCCCCTCCCCGATCACTTTAAGAGGGGTAAGATAAATTTGAATCGTCGCCTGCCATAGGTGTTCAAGTTGGGTCTAGGGATCAAGCCTCTCGCCTCCGACAGCCTGGGGGTGAGAAGCCTAGCCACCTATATAGATGCGGGGGAGATAGGCATCCTCATAGATCCAGCCACCGCCCTCGCCCCAGATCGATATGGATTGCCGCCTCATCCCCTTGAGGTGGAGGCGAGGAGGAGGCTTTGGAGCGGCATAAAGGCGAAGGCTCGGGAGGCCGAGATCCTCATCGTCACCCACTATCACTACGACCATATAGACCCAGAGGAGCTTGGAATCTACGCCGATAAGACGGTTCTCATAAAGCATCCTAGGAGGCTCATCAACGCTAATCAGCGGAGGAGAGCCGCCTCCATAATCCCAAGGCTGAGGGAGCTAGCCCTAGAGCTTCTATACGCCGATGGGAGGAGCTTCGACTTCGGGGATCTAGAGATCAGATTCTCCAACCCCGTCCCCCATGGAGCCGACGCCAGGAGGGGCTACGTCCTAGAGGTCTCGATAAGGGGTGACGACATCTTCCTCTACACCTCCGATGTCCAAGGCCCCCTCCTCGAGGAGCATGTGGAGTTCATCCTCGGTGAGAGGCCTGAGATAATCTTCATCGACGGCCCCACCACCTATATAGAGCATCCGAGGATGGAGATCGAGCTTCAGTGGGCCTCTAAGAATCTGAGGAGGATCTTGGAGGAGGTGGAGCCTGAGAGACTCGTCCTCGATCACCACTTGACGAGGGATCTAGGGTATAGGGATCGACTCTCCGAGGTCTATACGCTTGGGGAGGAGCTTGGCATCAGGGTGGAGTCAGCCGCCGAGTATCTAGGCCTAGAGCCGAATCTACTGGAGGCTAGGAGGAGGGAGCTGTATGGAGAGGCTGCGGAGGAGGCTTGACGCCCTTGAGGCTGAGATGGAGCCTTTGAGGAGGCGGATAGAGGGTCTGAGGGCTGAGGCTGAGAGATGGAAGGCGAGGAGGGATGAGCTTAGGGGGGAGATAGCAAAGCTGAGGGGTGAGGCCGAGAAGCTGAAGGAGGAGCTGAGAAGCCGCCGAGGGAGAATTAGGGAGCTGAGGCGGAGGGCGAGGGAGCTGAGGGGGGAGGCCAGAAAGAAATGGGAGGAGGCGAGACTCATCGAGGAGGAGGTGAAGACTCAGCGTAGGGGGATTCCACCGAGGAGGACGCTGAGTGAGAGGCTTAGGGAGATCGAATGGAGGATCATGACGACGCCCACGAGGGAGATGCTGAGGCGGGAAGAGGAGCTTCTAAGGGAGGAGGCGGAGCTGAGAAGTCTCCTCAAGCGACATGAGAAGCTCGAAAGGAGGCGGGATGAGGCGCTGATGATGAGGGCTGAGGCTGAAGCCCTGAGGCTTGAAGCCAGAAGATGCCTCGAGGAGGCTGAGAAGCTGTCGGGGGAGGTGGAGGAGCTTCGGAGGAGGCTCAACCTACTATGGGAAGGGGTCAAACCCCTAAGGGAGCGGAGGGATGAAGCCCATAGAGAGTATGCGAGGCGTCGAGAGGAGATCAAGGGGCTGAAGATGCGATTAGGGGAGCTGAGAGCCGAGGCTGAGAGGGTGAGGACAAGGCTGAGGGAGCTTGAGAGGGAGAGGGAGGAGCGGCGTCGGAGAGCATTGAGGGAGAGGCTTGAGGCGATGAGGAGGGAGGCTGAGAGAAAGCTGAGGGAAGGCGGCAGGCTCACCCTGGAGGAGCTACGCCTCATCTACGGTGAAGAATCACCCTGAGCCAAAGCCCTCTCCAGATAGTCCTCCCGAGGCGGGCTGAAGGCTTCATAGATGACGGCGCCCCCATCTCCGGCCTTGAAGCCATGCTCCTCCCCACCTGGGATCACCCAAGCCATACCCGTCTCCACCTCTATGGATCGACCGCCGGAGGTGAGGACTCCCCCACCCCTGACGCAGACACCTGCCTGTTCATGGGGATGACTATGCGGAGGGATCACCGCTCCAGGCTCCATGTCGAATCTCACAAGCGTCATACGCCTACCGTCGGCCAGAAGCCTTAGATAAACCCCCTCAGCGGGATGGAAGCCAGGGGCCTCATCGATCCATCTATATTCCATAGGGACACCAACCCTGAGGGATCTAAGGTCTATAAAGCGTTTTCCACCTCGATAATGTTAAGGATGTGGAGACCTCTAAAGGATGAGATGTCCCAGCTGAGTTTCCCCCTGCTCCTCGTAAACTTCAAGGCCTATCGGGAGGCCCTGGGGAAGTCGGCCTTAAAGCTCGCCTCCATGGCTGAGAAGGCCTCAAGGGAGACGGGAGTCTGCATCGCCGTGGCCCCCCAGATCGTCGACCTTAGACTCCTCGCTGGGGAGGTGGATATACCCATCTTCGCCCAGCACATAGACCCCGTAGGCTATGGGAGGTATACGGGGCACATCTCCCCAGAGGCCGTATTGGATGCTGGATGTGTCGGCGCCCTCATAAGCCACTCAGAGCATCGGCTAAGCCTAAACGTCATAGAGGAGACCGTTAGGAGGGCGTCTGAAGTCGGCCTCATAACTGTTGTGTGCGCCGACACCGTTGAGAGATGCCGAGCCGTCGCAGCCTACAGGCCTACGGCCATAGCTATAGAGCCTCCGGAGCTTATAGGCACTGGGATACCGGTTTCAAAGGCGAGGCCTGAGGTGGTCTCTGGAGCCGTTGAGGCTGTGAGGGGTGTCAACCCCTCTGTTAGGGTTCTCTGCGGGGCTGGCATCACGCAGGGCGTCGATGTGGAGGCCGCCCTTAGGCTCGGCGCCGAGGGGGTCCTGGTGGCCAGTGGAGTTGTGAAGTCCCCAGACCCCTATAGGGTGATGCTGGAGCTGGCTTCAGCTATGAAGCCTTAGCCTCCTCTATGAGCTCCTCCAGCAGCCTCCTATGCTCCTCAACCATCCTGTTTAGACGATTCTCCGTCTCGGCCTCGGCGTAGATCCTGTATATCGGCTCGGTTCCACTCGGCCTGATGAGTATCCAGCTTCCATCGCTGAACCAGAGCTTCACGCCGTCGATGGTCTCTATACGCTCAGCCTCCACCCTCCCCCTCAGGGCCTCCAGAACCCCCCGCTTCAGCTCATTTGGACAGGGGATGCGCTCCTTACGCTGGAAATATCTCGGAAGCTCCCCGAGGAGCTCGCTGAGGGTTCTCCCCTCTCTCGCGAGGATGTCGAGGATCAGGGCCAGCGTCATCCCCCCATCTCTCACCGGCTGGTGGGGGCCGTAGAAGACGCCGCCGTTCTCCTCCCCGCCGAGGTTGATCCCCCCCTCCAGCATCGTTCTGGAGACCACTATGCTTCCAACCCGTGTCCAGACGACGCTTCCACCGGCTTTACATGCGATCTCTTCGATCATCTTCGAGGAGCTAACAGGGGTCGCTATGGCCTCTCCAGGATGCCTCCTGAGATAGTCCCAGGCGACGAGGGCGAAGGAGCGATCACCCCAGTGAACTACGCCCCTCTCATCGACGAAGATGGCTCTATCCCCATCCCCATCGAAGGCAACCCCGAGATCGGCGTCGACAGCCTCCACAAGCCTGGAGAGGTCGCCGAGGTTCTCCGGCCTAGGCTCGGAGCCTCTCCCAGGGAAGGCGCCATCTATATCCGCGTTAATCGTGTAGACCTCGCATCCAAGCCTCCTCGCCAGCTCCGGAGCTGTGAGCGCTGCGACGCCATTTCCAGGGTCGATGACGATCCTGAATCTCCTCCTCCTAATGGCCTCCACATCCACGTGGCTGAGGATGCCGTCGATATAGATTCCTATAGGGTTGAATCCCTCAATCGAGCCGACCTCCCCCCACGGCTTAAGGGGTGGCCCACCCCTAAAGTATAGCTCCTCTATCCGCTCCTCAACCTCCCTTGGAGCCTCCACGCCGTCGCCTAGGATGACCTTAACGCCGTTGAACTCTGGGGGGTTATGGGAGGCCGTGATCATGATTCCTCCATCGAGGCCAAGCCTCTTAACGGCGTACTGCAATGTGGGCGTCGGCAATAGCCCCATGTCGTGAACTCGGCATCCGACGGAGAGGAGGCCGCTTATGGCTGCCTTGGCGAGCATATCGCTGCTTGTTCTCCCATCTCTGCCGACGGCTATCTCACGGCCTAGGAGGTGGCCAGCTGAGGCTGAGAGCCTCAAAACCAACTCGGGTGTCAGCTCCCTATTCACGACTCCCCTGACGCCGTTGGTTCCGAAGAGCCTCGGCATCACATCACCCTTCTCGGCTCCAGGATGCTCTCCTCAACCCGTTTAGAGGGGCAGATGGTGACGCCTCCGGTGATGGTGACTCCGTCGCAGAGGGTGACATAGTCGCCGATGAGGCTTCCAGTCTCGACCTTCACCCACCTCTCCAATGTGGCGTTCTCCCCGATGATGGCGTTCTTAACCGAGCTGTGATCCCCGATGGTGGCTCCTGGGAAGATTATGGAGTTCTCTATGCGGCATCCACGGCCTATTATGACGTCCTCAGCTATGGAGGTGTTCGGCCCTATAACCGAGTCGCCGCCGATGTGCACCCCCCTCCCTATCGATGTGGGTGGAAGCAGCTTAGCCGTCTCATCGACCTCGACATCCTCCCCCATCTGAACTCCGCCGATCCTCCCCAATAGAAGCGAGTTGGCTCTGAGGTAGTCCTCCGGCACCCCTATATCAACCCAGAGGGCGGAGGCCCTATAGCCGTAGAGGAGTCCCTCCTCAGCGAGCCTCGGGAATATCTCCCTCTCCGTTGACACCGGCCTCCCAGCCGGTATGTAGTCCAGAACATCCGGCTCGAAGATGTAGATGCCCGCGTTGATGTAGTTGCTCGGCGCCCGCCCAGGCTCAGGCTTCTCAACGAATCGTAGAATCCTACCCTCCCCATCCAGCTCCACAGCTCCATAGCGGCTGGGATCTGGAACCTCTATCAACGTGATGGTGGCTAAACCCCCCTTCCTCCTATGATAATTTAGAAGCTCTCGATAGTCGACATCGGAGATGACATCGCCGTTGAGGACGAGGAAGGGGCCGTCTCTTAGATGCTCCTCAGCCCTCTTGATCGGCCCAGCCGTGTCGAGGGGCCTCTCCTCACGGCTGTAGATGATGCCAAGATTATATTTCGTCGGCCCAAGGTATCGCGCTATGGCCTCAGCCATATAATTGACGGCCATCACAACCGTCTCCACGCCGCATCTCGAGAGGGACTCCAGAGTCCAGTCTATGAGGGGCTTATTGGCGACGGGGAAGAGCATCTTCGGCCGTGTGCAGCTCAGAGGCCTCAGCCTGGTGGCGAATCCTCCGGCTAGTATCAATGCCTTGAGGCCGTTCATCTCATCACCCTTTAGGGGGTTTACTTATCAAGCTTTTCCGAGAGGAGGAAGGAGAGCTCTCGGCTTAGATGCTCATTCTCGAAGCGTTCATAGCGCTCTATGGAGCCCATGTCATACCAGAAGGCGTCTGTGATGTAGGCTCCAACGGGGTAGCCGGCCTCTATGAGGTGGGGTATGAAGTCTCCCATGAGGTCTAGGCTGCTGGAGTCTCTCTCCCTTGAGAGGCGCTCCATCTCGCCGAGGATCTCCCCGCTTAGGGCGAGAACCCCTATGCTCACAGGTCTGCTCAAAGTGGGTTTCTCTATGAAGCCCTTAATCCATCCATCGACTACCTCGGCCATGCCAACCCTGATCCTGAAGCCGTAGGCGAGGGCTATTGTGGCTGAGGCCTTCGATTTCCTATGCTGCTCAGCCAGCTTCCGTAGATTGATGTTGGATAGTATGTCTCCATAGTAGGTGATGAGGCAGTCCTCATTGGTGAGGACTCCCTGGCGGTAGGCGTTGACTATGGCGTTTGCGCTCCCCCTCATCTCTGGGTTGTCGAGGACGTAGGTGATCTCGACGTCGAATCTTGAGCCGTCATCGAAGTAGTTCCTGATCTGCTGATGCTTATAGCCGACGAGGAAGACCAGCTTCCTTATGCCGTGATACCTGAAGAGTCTGACGATATACTCCAATACTGGTCTCTGCTCCTCTCCGACTGGTATCATGCATTTCTGGAAGTAGTAGGTGAGGGGTCTGAACCTCGTCCCCTCCCCGCCTGCGAGGATGACCCCTTTAACCTCCATATCATCTCACCTTGGCTGTGAGCATGAAGACTCCGAGGAGGGCGATGACTAGGCCGAGGGGTGTGAAGACCCTTGGATCCATGATCCCCGCCTCTGCCCTCAGGGAGATGTAGGTGAGGTAGGAGCCTATCAGGAGGATCAGGAATCCGATAAGCCTAAGCGTGAGGTCTAGGAGGGGGAGTTCCTCAGGCATCTCACCATAATTATCTAGAGGTGCTTAAAGGATTATGCGCCCGCCTCCTCCAGCTTGTCGGGGAGATACCGGTCGACGATGTAGGTCAACCCATATCGGCTGAAGGCCTCCAGCTCGGCCTTCTGCCCTATCTCCATGAAGGTGTCGATCTCCCTCTGCCAGAGCTCCCCCTGATACCTCGGGTCCCGCTTCAGCTCCTTAAGCCTCTTAACATCCTTATCGGTGAGATTCTCCGTCGGCAGCTTATACCGTATGATGTCCGTCGCCCAAACCCCAATCCACTTCGCATCTGGGGTTGCCAGGCCCCTGAGGTGGGCGGCGTTCGCTGAGCCTGAGATGATAACCATGGCTATATGCATCCCCCAGGGGTCTCCATCGGTGAAGAGGTAGACGGGAAGTCCATGCTCCTCGTTTAGGCGTTTGATCAGCGTCCTCGTCGCCCTCGGGGCCTGTCCAGCGGTGTGGATGAGGATGGCGTTGAAGCGTTTATGCGCCTTCTCCTCTATGAGCCTCGTGAACATGGCGCCCTTCTCGATGACCAGCACCTTATCGGCTGAGGTCTCCACGATCTCGGCGGTGCTCAGCGCCGGCCCTATCATCATGCCGTCGGGATGCTCGGTGAGGTTGAGGCGTTTCCCCTCATAGCCTGGGACGGTATACTCGATGGTTAGATCTCCGAAGATGGCGCTCCTCTCCTCGGGGTAGATGTTGAAGCTCTCTCGGGGCATATTCAAGGCGGTTTCGAGGTCTGTGATGATCTCATCCGACTCGTCCTGGCTTTTGAACTCTATGTCTCTGAGGCCCCTCGCCGAGTAGTAGACCTCCCTGAGGGTGCTGGTCTTCCTCAGCTTTAGAAGTTCCCTGGCGAACCAGGCCGTCCAGATGAGCTGGGTGAAGGGCCTAATATGCCTGATGTTCCTCGAATGCCTCCTGATGACCCTGTCTCCGAGGACGTATTGGCGGAGTTCGGGGTCGTAGACGATGTTATCCGTCGAGCGGCTTTGAAGCATTATCCAGGGGAATTCACGGTTCTCGATCTGCTCGCAGATGATTTTCCCAAGCTGTTTCAGGGCGAGCTCCACGGCTGCCCTCCGCTTCTCAGCTAATTTAAGCCTCCTCCTCAAGTTTAGGCACCTCCCTTAGAGGGCTTTCAGCCTCCGACACCTCTAGGCTGACGGCTTTGAGGAGGGGTTTGATGTTCGGCGGCTTCTCCCTGTCGCAGAGCTTAGCTGAGAACTCGGCGATCTTCGGCAGATACTTCTCGAAGATGCTTAATCGACGCCTCTCCTTCGCCAATCTTATCCTCCTGGAGATGTAGAGCCTTAGATGTCGCGCTATGCTTCGGAGGGCGTTGGTGATCTCCCGCTCAACCTCGGGCTGGTCGGCCATATACTCCTTCCCAACGGTCTTGTAGGGTATCTTCGTGGAGCAGACGTGGACGACCACCACCATAGGGGAGTCAGGCGACACTTTATAGGTGCCCCAATTGATGATCTTGTGAACCACCTTCCAGACCACGCCGCTGGACTCGTCGAAGAGGAGGGGAATACGATTCGCAAAGCGATATATCTTTATGCCCCTGCCGAGTCTACGCTCTATGGTCTTACCATAGGCGATGGCAGCCTCAACTATGAAGGGATATCCCAGATAGGTTGAGGGCCTCCTCTGAACGACCTTGAGGAAGTCGTCGTCGGTTAGGCCCAGCTCCTTTCGTATGCCCATCTCGAGGAGATGCTCGCCGATGGGGGAGAGGCAGCTGGGGTCTGGCCTCTGGAAGCCGTTGAACTCCCTGGCAGCCCTCACCAGCTTGACCAGCTCCTCTGGGCTTAGGCTCTTAGGGTTCTTTCCAGGGTCTATGCCGGCCTCCTGGAGGAATTTCTCAGCCGTCGCTGGGCCTACGCCCTGGAAATGCCTAGTCATGAAGCCCCTCATGGTCTTCTCCCCCGTTATCGCTATCAGGCGTCGATAGGTCTCGACGTCAGCCCCCTGTGGATGAGGTTTCACAGCCCTCGGGGGTGGAGGCATCTCCTCGGTGACGCGTTCAAATCGATATAGGCGTCCCCTGGGGTCTATGAAGGTGATCTCCGCGTAGGGGTTGACCATGGCCGTCTGCTTCAGATACTCGTAGATTCGATACATGCTCCTGCTGTAATCGCCTTCGAGGTAAAGCTCCACGGCTGTCCCCCTCCATCCGGCTCTGTTCGCCCTCACCCTGTGGCTGAGGATGATGGGCTTGTTGTGGACGATGTCTATCATCATCTCGTATTCATGGATGTCGCCGCCGGTGCTGGATGTCACCCTAACAGGTTTATGGGTCGTTATCTGCCCGTAGAGTATGGTGATGGTTCCGCCGAGGCCGAAGGTTCCACGGCTCTGCTTCAATATATACTTGGAGCCGTAGAGTACCTGGCCGAAGCATCGGGGTATATGCTCCGGCGGCACTCCAGTTCCATTGTCCTCCACCCTCAGCGCGTAGATGCTTGTTCCGCTTCCAGTCTCCGAGACCTCCCTGATCCTTATGTATATGTCCGGCGGGACTCCACGGATCTCACAGGCGTCTAGGGAGTTCTCGACGAGCTCCCTGATGGCTGAGTACATCGCCCTGCTTGGGTTGCTGAAGCCTGCGATCTCGCGGTTTCGGTAGAAGAAGTCTGAGGGGCTTATGGATTTGTAGATGGCCTCCGACAATTAGTTCACCTCCTCCCCCTCCCATAGGAGCATCTTCTCCCTCCTGAGTCTGCGTCGATAGTCGTAGAGGAATTTCCAGACGGTGCTGTGGAAGGCTCCTTCGATGAGCATCAATACGGCTTCACGGGCTATGGGCAGCCTGTCGACTCGTCCTATTATGGAGACGGTGTCTCCGTAGACGCTTATGAGGGTCTCGGTGAGCTCCTCCAGCATCGCCCTCGCCTTGCCGTTTCGCCCTATTATGCGGCCTTTAACCCGCTTCAAGGCGTTCTTGGATCGGCCTACGTGGTCTGTGAGGTCTATTATGATGAGGCCGTAGTCTTCTTCCCCAAGCTTCATAGCCCGCTCGGGGCTGAAGCCTCTCCCTATGGCCTTAACTATGTTCATCACCGTGTAGATGTTCGCTGGATCAGTCGAGGGGGAGGCTGGGGATATCTCCACCGACCCTGAGTCGCTGTCGATGTGGATCTTGACGTCGAAGCGCTTCTCCAGCCTCCTCTTCACGCTTCCCCCTGGCCCTATGAGGACTCCTATGCGCTCCATGGGTATCTTAACATAGGTCTTCGGCTCCACCCCTAACCCACCGCTCGATGGTTTCTAAATCTAAAACCTCTACGCCTAGCTCTGAGAAGTAGGCGTTGATGTTGACTATATCTCTTCTGAGAAGCTGGTTGGAGAGGGGGTGGTCGAGGAGGACGGCTTGGGATATGTCAAAGATGACGGGCTTCTCCTCCCATATCATGATGTTGTATTCGCTTAGGTCTCCGTGGACTAGGCCTGCCCCCGTGTATAGCAGCTTAACCTCCCTCAGCAGCCTGTAGTAGAAGTCCTCTGGTTCTCTGGGCTTCGCCTCCCTCAGCAGCGGCGCTGGGACGCCGTCTCGGCCGATGAAGCCCATGACGAGGATGTTCCTGTAAAATGCATAGGGCTTCGGGACGTTGACCCCCGCCTTCTCAGCTCTCTTGAGGTTTTTAAACTCCTTCCTCGTCCAGGCGTAGATGAGTCTCCTGGGGTCTCTCCTGATACGTTTGAATCTGGGGTCTCCCTCGATGTATTTCAGCATCCCCCTCCTGAACTCGGCTGTCGTCGTGTAGTATATCTTTATGGCTATCTCCTCCTCCTGCGGCGTCAATCCCCAGTAGATGCGCCCCTCCTTTCCCGCTTTGACTACGCCATAGATTCGGTCGATGACGCCTCTTTTCATCAGCTTATATATGCCTTCAAGGGTGAGTTTGTCGAAGACTTCCTCGATGACCTCGAACTCCTCTGAGCGCTTCTCCTTCATCAGGCTCTCTTCCTCGTATCTTCTAACCTCCTCCTCCACCTCCTCCTCGAACTCCCTCCCGCTCAAGGCTCTTTTCCCCATTGGCTACTCTATCTTGAGTATCCCCTCCCTCTTCAGCTGATCAACCTGACCCTGAGTGTAGCGCCAGAAGATGTCTCCCCTGGTTTCATATTGGAAGTCCCAGGGGGATACCAATACCACATCCCCCTCCCTAATCCAGGTGCGCCGCTTCATCTTCCCCCTGATCCTGCAGACCCTGGTGTGACCATCCTGGCAGCGGACGAGGACGCGGTCATAGCCTAATAGCTTCTCAACTATCCCTAGGACGTCGTTCTCCGATGGGTAGACCATCTCCTCCTTTATGTCCCTCTCGCTGATCACCTTCTTCTTCCCCATGCCCCCTCCCTCCCCCAATAAGGGGGAGTGGAAGCTTAAAAATCGTTTCCGTAGTTTTTCAGGGGTTTATCCAGGGGATTTAACATAAAACGACAAATATCTCAACCCTATAGAATCAACATTGCATTAATTAGGTATCTCAACGGGAACCTCATCGACGACCTGGATAGATTTAAGGGTGACCTGGCATAGGTAGGCGTAGATCTCCACCCCATTCCTATGGGCCTCCCTCAAAGCCTCCGTGAATTCTGGGTCTAATCGGCTGTTTGGTCTAAACTTCACGGCGTCTCCACGCTGGATGATGAAGACGATGGAGGCCTCGAAGTCTCGGGGCCTATGGGTGAGGTGTCTTAGGTGTCTTCGGCCTCTCTCAGTTGGGGCGTCTGGGAAGAGGGCGGTGTCTCCCTCGACGAGGGTGCAGGACTTAACCTCCACAAGCATCTGCCTGGGGCCTCCGAGGAGGAAGTCGATCCTCGAACCGTCGAGTCGAAGCTCCCTCGCCTCCACGTGGAATTCCTCAAACCTCTTCAGAGTTCCCTGCTTGAGGGCCTCCTCAAACAGCCTATTCGGAATCCGAGAATCTATGGAGACAAGGACACCCTCGTCCTCCACGAGAGCTAAGTCGAATTGTGTCCTCCTCCCAGGCTTAGGATTCTCATGGATGTAGATGGTGGCCCCAGGGATGAGGAGTTCCTGAAGCCTCCCAGGATTCGGTATGTAGACCTCAACCTCGTTGTCATCCAGCTCTGCGAGGCCTAGAAACCTATTGAGGCGTTCCCTAAAGATGGCTCTGAGGAGCGGCTGGGGGAGATGCATCCAGGTATAGTTGACCTTTCAGCCTTAAAGGTGTGAGCGCCATCAATAACATCAAAGAATTTTTATAACACCGTAATGAAGACCTCCTCTATTCTTCTGAGCATCTCATCGTTGGAGGCTGCGATAACTGAGAGCCTGCTGTCTCTCTTCAGCTTTAGGTCTCCCATGTAGACGTCATTCAATCTATAGACTCCTCCGGCTTCCCTTAGGATGTGGAGGGCTGCCGCTGAGTCCACAGCCCTTAGGACTCCCCTTACGTCGATGTGAGCATCTAGGACTCCCTCAGCTACGAGGCAGATGGAGAGGGCTGCTGACCCAAGCTGTCTGAGATGTCTCGCTTTGGCTATGAGTCTCCTCAGCCTATTCATGGGGGCTGACTTGCTTATGTCTATGCTCAAGATGGCCTTCGATATTGGCCTGGTCCTTCTTCTCGGCCTTATGGGCGTGTTATCCCTCCAGGCTCCCAGGCCCCTTGCTGCCTTGTACGATACTCCTCTCGGTATGTCGAGGACTATGGATGCTATGGCCCCTGAGAGGTATTCGGTTTCGGAGAGCATCAGCGAGACGGCTGAGAAGGGTATGCCCACAGCCA
>JAPDJB010000116.1 GCA_029259285.1 Candidatus Bathyarchaeota archaeon
GGATTATGCGGGCCTCCCGATGTTTATGCGGGTTGCCCGTAGCCATCCATAGGGTTCTACCTCTCAACATATCTCCCCCTCCGGGCTATCTCCTCCATACGCCTGAACACTCCGTCGGCCTCGGCTCCCATCTCCTCCCGATAGCCCTCTAGGAAGGCCTCTAGGAGCTCCTCGGCGTACTCGAAGTGGGTGCTCTGGAGCATCCTCTTCATCAGATGTAGATCGACGCCTCGCTTCTCCTCCTCCGTTGACAGCTCCGCGAGGCCGAAGTCGACGAAGACTAGGCGATTGGAGGTAAGGATCATATTTGACGTTGTGAGGTCTCCGTGGATTATACCAGCCTTATGAAGTCTACCGGCCTGTCTTCCGGCTAATCGGAAGATCCTAAGTCGTTCCTCAGGTGGCAGCTCTGCCACGGCGTCTCTCAGCCTCCGCCCCTCGATGTATTCCATCACCATCGTCGCCTCCTCAGGGTCGACCTGATAGATGACCGGGGTCGGAACTCCCGCCCTCTTGGCTCTGTGAATTATCTCAGCCTCCCGTAGGGTTCTGAGCCTCCTCAGCTCCCTGTCGATCTCGGGATGCCTATACCGTTTCTGGACTCGACGCTTGATGATGGCCCTACGCCCATTCCATTCAGGGTCGAACCATAGATCGGCCTCTGCACCCTTAGCTATAAGCTTCAACGCCATGGTATCTCCACCTCGTCGAGCCTCCATTTGGGGTCTATGTAGCTCTCCTCGATGGGTGTCCTCACTCCGCTTTGATGGGCCAATAGGCCTGTCCAGGCGATCATCGCCCCATTATCCGTGGCATACTGCTTAGGAACATACTTAGGCTCGGCTCCATGCTCCTCAGCTATAGACCGTATTATGTCCCTCAGCCTCATATTCGCTGCGACGCCTCCGGTGAGTAGGAGCTCCCCCTTCTCAGTATGCGCCAAAGCCCTCTCGGTCACTTCGCCGAGCATGGCGAAGGCATGCTCCTGTAGGCTATAGCATAGGTCTTCGAGGCTCCACCTCCCGCTTTGGAGCTCCCTTATGGCTGCGGTGAGGAGGCCGCTGAAGCTGAGATCCATACCCTTCACCACGTAGGGCAACCGGATCAGCCTACGGCCCCTCCTCGCCAGCTCCTCCACCGCTGGCCCTCCAGGGTAGGGGAGACCCGCCTCACGGGCGAAGACGTCGAGCATATTCCCAACGGCGATGTCAAGGGTCTCCCCGAACACCCTGTATCTGCCTCCCTCGAAGCCTGAGACTATGGTGTTGCCCCCAGAGACGTAGAGCGTTAGGGGGTCTTCAGCCCCCGCCGTCAATCTTCCAATCTCTATATGGGCGACGCAGTGATTTACGCCGATGAGGGGGACTCCAAGCCTGCAGGCTATGGCCCTCGCAGCCGTCGCACCGGTTCTGAGGCATGGCCCCATGCCAGGGCCTTGACTGAAGGCCACAACGTCGATCTCCCTGGCTGATATGCTCGCCTTCTCAAGGGCCTCTGCGATGACCTCCCCCATCACGGCTGAGTGATGTCGAGCTGCTTCACGGGGATGTATGCCCCCCGTCTCCGGTATATGGACGCTTACAACGTTTGCGAGAATCTCACCCTTCGAGGTTGCGATGCCTACGCCGAGGTTGTCGGCTGTCGACTCTATGCCGAGGCAGATGAGGGTTTCAGCCATCCCCGAGCATAGGGGTCTGGGAGGTGTAAAAACCTTTGCTACCTCACCTCAACTCGGATGCCGACGCTTCGCTTCACCGTGATTCTCAGCTCCTCGAAGAGGGGGCGTAGAATCCTCACCCTGCCGTAGCGTCGCTCCTCCACGAGGCCGAGGCCCCTAAGCCTCTCGACGCATCGCTCCACGGCTACGTGGTTCAGCCTCGTCCTCCTTGCCACCTCGGAGATGTGGAGCTCCCCCTCCTCAGCCAGCACCCTCAGAACTCTGATGATGGCCTTGGAACCCAATAATTCTTGGAGATCTTCATCTTTCAATTAGCCTCTTCACCTCCCCTTCGAGGGCGCCGGCTGGGACTCTCAGCGCTATCCGGTGGGTTCTACCCCGTGTCGCCTCGAGGCTTATGGAGACGACCTCAAGGCTTCTCAGCCTCCTGAGATATTTCCACAGCTGTGTATGTCCTCTGGGCCTCTGACCCCACTCCTCGCAGACCAGACGATAGGCCTCTTCAACCTCACCCGTTGAGGCGTAGGCCTTGCCGCTCTCCCTGAAGCATCTGGCTATGGCGATGAGGAGGAGCTTCTCATGTAGGCTTAGGCTCTGGAGCTCCTCCGCTCTCAGACCCCTATACAGCGTGGTGGAGGCCCCCCTCACATGGCGTGGCAGCACTCTTCTAGAGCCTTCAGCCTCGGCGTATTTCCCCGCTCTCCATAGCAGGTCTATGGCGTATCTTGCGTCGCCGCCCTCCATGGCTGCCAGCTCGCTGATGAGCTCTAGGGCCCCATCGGCGATGGCGTTCTCCCTGAAGGCCATGGTGGCTCGGCTTTTGATGATGTCGAGGAGCTGCCCCCTGGTGTAGGGGTTTAGGGAGATTATGTTTCTCTGGAGGGTGCTGAGGGTGCTTTGATCCAGGGGTCTGAAGGCTTCTAGGCTCTTTGCGATGACGATGAGCGACAATCTACGGGGCTTCTCAAGGCGCTCCTCCTGGACTCTGGTCAGCAGGTATAGGGCGTCCGGCTCGTTTTCGATGAGGGGTTCAACGTCGTCGAGGCAGAGGAGGAGGTGGAGCCCCCTCTCGTCGAGGAGCGTCAACAGGGCTTCTAATAGGTCTTCGATGGAGTATCCCCTCTCTGGGAACTCAGGCTTCAGGGTTCTCACTGCCTTTCGGAGGAGGAAGAAGAGGCTTCCCCTCGCCTCCCTGCAGTTGAGATGGAGGTATCTGACAGCCCTCCCAAGCCGCTTCGCCTCCTCTTCGATGTCCAGGCCGAACCTCTGAGCCAAAGCCGTCTTGCCTACGCCTACGCCCCCGATGATGATGACCCTCTGAGACATCTCCCCTGGAGCCGTCAGGAGGTAGCTGAAGGCCCTGCGTAGAAATCTCATCTCCTCCCCCCTGTGGAGGAGGATGCGGGGTATGTAGTTGAGGTCTAAGACGGTTTCATCCCTGAAGATTCGGCTGACCTCCAATCCATACACCCATAAGGGGAACCAATATATCTGGTTTAGTGAAAGTGTGAGAAGAGCTATAACTGTTTAGGGGCGCATTATTTGAGCGGAGTTGTCGAGGAGATTCCCAACGGGTAAGGTTCCCCCAGATGCTCTAAGGGAGATCGTCTTCAGACATCTCGGAGTTCCCTGTGGGGGGCTTCTCCAGGGGCCTGGGGTTGGAGAGGATGCCGCCCTATTGAGGATCGGAGACCGCGTTGTGGCTGTTGCTTCCGACCCGATTACTGGTGCTGTTGAGGATATCGGATGGCTTGTGGTTCACATAAACGCTAATGACATCGCCTCCTGCGGCGTAAGGCCCAGATGGTTTCTCTGCGTCGCCATGCTCCCAGAGGGGGCTGACACCGCCATGCTTAGGGGCATCATGGATGATATTCATAGGGCCTGCCTCGAAGTCGGTGTCAGCCTCATAGGGGGGCATACGGAGACCACGCCTGGATTGGATAGGCCACTGCTGATAGGCTTCATGATGGGAGAAGCCGAGGAGGGGCGTTACGTCACAACCGGAGGGGCGAGGCCTGGAGACAGGATCATCTTGACGAAGGCCGCTGGAATAGAGGGGACAGCCGTCCTCGCCAGAGACCTGAGACACATCCTAATCGACAGGGTTGAGGCGGAAACCCTGAAACGGGCTGAGGGTTTGCTGAGGCTCATCAGCGTCGTCCCAGAGGCCATGGAGGCCATGGAGGCGGGTGGAGTCCATGCGTTGCATGACCCTACGGAGGGTGGAGTCCTAAACGGCCTATGGGAGATGGCTGAGGCCTCAGGCCTCGGCCTACAGATAGATGGAGACTCCATACCGGTTTTAGAGGAGACGAGGGTGATCTGTGAAGCCCTCGACGTCGACCCCCTCAGACTCCTCGGCTCAGGAGCCCTACTGATAGCGGCTGACCCCGAGAGGGCTGGGGGGATCATCGATGCGATTAGGGGTATAGACGTCGAGGCCACGGTGATCGGGGAGTTCACAGACGATGGCCATAGGGTTATGGAGCTTGATGGGGAGTCCCACCCCATCGAGGCTGTGGAGCAGGATGAGCTTTATCGGATACTCGACATCTACGGCATGGGAGGTTAGGTGTAGCCGAGGAGTCTCCCCAGCTCCATTACTCGATGGCCCAGACGTCGAGCAGCCTCAAACGCCTCCTCGTCGCGCTCTATCTCACCTGGCTTGAAGGCGATTCCATGAACCCCCCTATTCGCCGGTATCATCTCATGTTTGAGGAAGAAGGCGTTTATGGCTGTGATGGCGCTCTCAGCCCCATATCTCCTGCCTACAACTATGGCTCCCCCAATCTTATTCCTCAGCCTACCCCTGATGCACCAGGTTCGATCTATGAATGCCTTAAGCTGAGCTGAGACGTTGTTGAAGAAGACGGGGCTTCCAAGGATTATGGCATCACTCTCCAGGAGGAGGGGGATTATGACGTTGGTCATGTCATCGTCGATGATGCAGGCGCCACTCTCCCTACAGCTCCAGCAGGCCCTGCAGGGCTCTATGCGGTGATCCACCAGCTTTATGAACCTGCCCCCAGTAACCGCCTGCGCCACCCTCAGCAGTCGATCCGTGTTGCTGTCAACCCTTGGACTTCCGGAGATGTATAGCACCCTCAACCCGCATCGCCTATGGTAATTAGGAATTAACTTAATATTGCTTTATATCAGTTAGAAATTAATTTTATGCGTGGAGCTCGACGAGATCGATAGGAGGCTGATATCCCTCCTCAGGGAGGATGGAAGATTATCCTATACGAGGCTTGGGGAGCTCCTCGGCTACACATTGATGGGGGCTAAGAGGCGGGTTAGAAAGCTGATCGACGGCGGAGTCCTAAAGGTTACGGCCCTCGAGAGCATTGAGGCCCTGAGGTTTAGGGGCGCCCTGATAATGCTGGAGGTAGCCGATCAGAGGAGCCTTGAAGACCTCCTCAGGAGATTTAGGGATTGCCCCAGGATCATCTACCTCTTCACCCTCATGGCCGGATATAACCTCGCAGCCCTCATGGTAGCTGAGGATGAGGAGACCCTCGAGAGCGAGGCGTGGGAGAGATGCTCCATCCGAAGCCAGCCTGGCGTAAGGCGATCCGAGTTCTACCCCATCGGGGAGGTATACTTCTCACCGTATCTCCCGATAAGATTCGAGCTCTGGAGCATGGATCGAGAGCGGGCGCCCTGCGGCGTCGACTGCGGCGTCTGCGAGCGCTATAGGGATGGGCGCTGTCGAGGCTGCCCCTCGACGAGGCTTTATAGATTTGATTAGTTTCTAAACAATAAGTTAATTAATTGATTAAATTTTATCTCATGGGAGTTGGAGCCCATATACATCTACGCCCTCCTACTGACTGGGATAGGGGTTGGATTCGCCTCCGGCCTCCTCGGCGTCGGAGGATGCTTCATAATGATCCCCGTCCAATACTGGGTTCTAACCGCCATGGGCTACAGCCCAAGTATAGCCATCAGAACAGCCTTCGGAACAAATCTCCTCGTCGTCCTCCCAACGGCCATAAGCGGCGCCCTCGGCCACCATAGGAAGGGAGCCGTCCTCTGGAGGGCTGGAGTAACCCTCGGCGTCGTCGGCGCCATAACCTCATCCCTTGGAGCCCTCGCCGCAGCCCATCTCCCTGGGGGGATACTGAAAACCGTCTTCGGCCTGGCGATACTCGGCGGTGCTATAAGGATGCTGACGGCTAAGCCCCCGAGGGTTGAGGAGGAGCCGCCTAAGGGGCTTCTACCCTACATAGCCTGGGGTATACCACTCGGCTTCGCCTGCGGCTTAATCGGCATAGGGGGTGGAGTCCTAATGGTTCCTGTGATGGCGGTCGCCCTAAAATTCAAGATGCACTCAGCCGTTGGAACCTCAACTGCGATGATGATATTCACATCCATAGGGGGAGTCATATCATACATACTAAACGGCCTGAACGTCCAGGGGCTTCCACCATACTCGATAGGCTATGTGAACCTCCTCCAGTGGATACTGCTCGCTGGGACGAGCATACCCATGGCCCAGGTGGGCGTCAGGGCTGCTCATAGGCTTCCGGCGAGGAGGCTGAGATACATCTTCATAGCAGTCATGATCTATATGGCCTTGAAGATGATCGGGGTCTTCACCTGGCTCCACCTACCAATATAGCCTGTCAGCCATAGGCTCTCCTCATCGCCCTATGGGTGAGAAGTAGGAAGACGGCGGAGAAGAGGATGAGGATGGCGAGGTCTAAGAGGGGGCATGTAGAGGGGGAGAGTGTGGACGCCCTCAACAGCTCAACGGTGTAGGTGAGCGGAAGCATATAGGCGACAACCCTCAGGGGGAGGGGGAGGCTCCCAACGGGTATGAAGACTCCGCAGAGGAAGATCATGGGGAACCTGAAGTAGTTTGAAAGCGTCTGAGCCTCGAAGACCTCCCTGACGGAGAAGGCGATGAGGGCGCCGAGGGATGAGAGGGCGATGAGGCTTAGGGCTAAACCCCCAGCGTAGAGTAGGGGATGCGAGATACGCATTCCCAGAAGCGTTACGCATAGGAGCGTCATGACGGCTGAGATGAAGCCTCCGAAGACGGCTCCCCCCAGAACCTTCGCCAACAATATCGATGCATAGGTCAGCGGAGCCATGTAGAGGCGCTCAAGGGCGCCTACACGCTTCTCAAAGGTGACGACTATGGCCTCCATACTCGTGGTTCCGAAGAGGGCTGCCATCGCAACCAATCCAGGGGCGAGATCCCTAAGCCCCCTGGGGTTTCTGAGGGTGAAGGCGAGGGCGAGGACTATCGGGAAGAGGATTCCCCAACTTATGTTTGGAGGCTTCAGATAGTAGGCCTTCAGGTCTTTTAGGAGGATGGCGTAGATGCCCTCAAGCTCATCTCTAAGCCTCATATCCCCTTCTCCCTCCTCATAACCTCAGGTGAGAGACCCGTCAACTTGATGAAGGCGTCCTCAAGGGTTGGGGATCGACTCCTCAGGGAGAGGAGTCTCAGCCCACTCCTCCCAATCTCCCCTGTGAGAAGCCTCAGAATCTCCTGGGGATTATCGGTGTGAACCCTAAGCTGTCGCCCCTCCACCTCAAGTCCTCTGAGCCTCTCCAGGAGGCTCGCTGGGGGCCTATCGGAGAGCTCCACCTCTAGGATGGCTTTGACTCCAGCCCTCAGCTTCAGGTTCTCCGGCGTGTCGATGGCCCTTATCCGTCCACGGACTATTATGGCCACCCTATCGCAGAGCTGGTCAGCCTCCTCTATATAGTGGGTTGTGAGGAATATCGTCTTCCCCATCTCCCTAAGCCTCCCCACAAGGCCTCTGAGGCTTCTCGCACTCACGACGTCGAGACCCGTCGTCGGCTCATCGAGGAATAGGATCTCCGGATCGTTGATGAGAGCCGCAGCGAGGACAGCCCTCCGCTTCAGGCCTCTTGAAAGCCTCCTAAACCTACTGTCCCGTCTATCCCATAGGTCGAAGAGCTTTAGGAGTTCCCTGATACGCCTATGCCTCTCAGCCCTCGGGACGTGGTAGAGCCTTGAGATGAATTCGAGATTCTCCCAGACCGTAAGCTCATCATAGAGGTTTGAGGCCTCTGGGACTACGCCGATCCTACGCTTAACCTCAAGCGTCTCGTTTAGTATGTCGTATCCGGCGACCCACGCCCTCCCCTCCGAGGGCCTTGTGAGGCCTGTTAACATCCTTATCGTCGTCGTCTTCCCTGCTCCATTTGGGCCGAGGTATCCGAAGACCTCTCCAGCGTCGACGGTAAAGGAGACGTGGTCGACTGCGCATAGGTCGCCGTAATACTTCGTCAACCCCTCAACGACGATGGAGTGCATCACTCTCTGAGATGGAATCCCCTTTATCTATCCTTACCTCTCATAGCCTAGATTGACAGCCGTGAAGCTGCAGAGATTTCTCGGGAGGCTCTATCCAGGGGAGAACATTGAAGCGATGGCGAGGGTGTTGGCCGAGGCCTCCAGGAGGGGATGGATAACCTATGGTGAGATCGACGTCGAGGAGCCTGAACGCCTCGACTTGATACTCCTCCTCATAGAGGAGAGGCTGCTCATCCCAAAGGCCTCGGTGAAGTCCATGGCCTGGGAAGACCGATTAGCTAAGTTCACCCCCGATGAGGTCTATGAGATGCCCCACGCCGTGAGAAGCCTCATCCAGATAGCCCTTGAGGGGGGCGTCTGGAATCCCAGGGAGGCCGTGAAGAGATACCTCAAAGAGATAGGGGAGAGTAAAACGGAGGCGATCCTAAAGCTCCTAGATCGATTGATGGAGATCCCCGTGGATCACAGAGTCGACGCCGAGAAGCTGAGGGAATTAGCCGAGGAACTCGCCCTGGGAAGGGAGATCAACAGGATCATAGCCGAATTGAAGGGAGGTGGAGTGCTCAGCCCCACCCTTCGGGATCCAAGGAGGCTGCGATACGAGTTGAACCCCGCCCTTATGAGGCTCTGGCCCTCATCGACCTAGACGTCTAAGCCTCATCTCCAGAAGCCCTATCCTCCGACTAATGTCTTCGAGCTCCATCCTTATCCTCCAAAGCTCTAGACTCGGCGAAGGCGGGGCGGCGGCCCTCGGCGTTTGGATTCGAGGGGTGAAGTTGGGGCATGCTGGGCTGTTGGGGTCGACCTCTATGCCGAGGAGGAGGCATCGGCCATCCCTGAAGTTCGCACACTCCCTATGGGTTGGATACGTCATCTATCATCCCCTCACGGCGGCCCTAATATACCTTCCCTAATGGGCTGAGAGGGCTGTGACCGTGAGCATCACAGCCAGGTAGGGGCTGGTGAATTTAAAGAGCCTATAGGCGTTCTCAGGGCTCGGCCTGAGGAGGAGACTTAAACTCAGCAGAATCATCACGAGGTTTAGGCTGTGGACGATGATGTAGAAGCCTATATGGAAGCGCCCGACGACTCCGAGGATCGTGGATAAAACCGGCAGGAGGATCGTGGTGAAGGCTATACATCTCGTCGCAGACCTGAAGCCAAGCCTGGAGGGGAGCATGGGGACACCGGCCCGCCGATAGTCATCTGAATACCTTATGGCGAGGCTCCAGATGTGGGAGGGGGTCCAGAGGACTATGAGGGCGGCGAGGAGTAGGGGAACCGGATGGAGGGGTTGACCCGTGACGGCTGACCAGCAGATCATAGATGGAGCCCCACCAGCAGGCGAACCCAAGACGATGTTCCAAACAGTTCTACGCTTCGTGAGGAGATTATAGATGACGGCGCTATCAAAGAGGCCGAAGAGGGCCCAGAGGAAGGCGGGGAGGCTGAGGATGAGGAGGGGAATGAGACCAAGGATGGAGAGAATTATACCGTAATACAGGGCCTTAACCGGTGGATCAATCCTCCCAGAGGGGATGGGGCGATTCCTCGTCCTCTCCATAACGGCGTCGATGTCTCGATCTATGTAGCAGGTTATGGCGTTAGCCCCTGAGACCAGAGGGATCAGGGCCAGAGTGGAGAGGATTAGGGAGAGGCTGGAACCCAAGCCGAGGGGATTGGAGGCTCCAAGGCCGATTCTAAGGGCTGTGAGGCCGCTGGCCAGACCAGAGAAGACGAGGAGGGCCATAACCCTCGGCTTACAGACCTCCACATAGGCCCTTAGGGATTCCATCTCAGTAGCACCAAGATGATTATAACCCCTCAATCAACTCTCCTCTGAGCCTCCAATAGTCGGCAGAAGGCGCATATCTCCCCGCTTGTGGGTTCACCGCATATCCGGCACTCCCTTAAGGGCTGTGTCTCAGGCCGTTGAGTCGATAGGGTTTCAGCCAGGCGCATTATGCTCATCATCATCCTCCTCCTAAAGCCTCTCTGCCTCTTAGAGATGTAATCGATGACGTTGAGCCACATCCTCTTGGATCGATCCACTCCGCATCCATAGGTTGAGTATGGGCATAGATCCTCCTTGAGATAGGGGAGGCCCACCTCCTCGGCGAATCGACGGTTCTCCTCCCCTCCGACGAAGAACAAAGGCCTAATCCTGCCTAGCTGTTTCCCCCTCGTCGGAAGCTTCGGAACGAATTTGGAGCTCCATTCGAGGTTTCCGCCGAGGAGATTCTTGAAGAAGAAGACGATGAAATCATCGGCGTGATGACCCGTCGCCAGCTTCGTCGCCCCAGATTCACGGGGCAGCCTATTCATCAGGTAGCGCTTCACGAGTCCACATGAGCTGCAGACGGGTCTGGGCAGCTTAGCGATCCGCTCCATATCTACGCCGTAATCTGAGGCGTGGAAGACCTTGAGGCTGAGGTTAAGGAGCTCAACCTGCTGCCTGACAACCTCCTCAACTTGCTGTGAGAAGGGGAAGCCGAGGTTTATGTGGAAGGGCTGAAGCCTGCAGTCGATGCTCCTCTCCTCAACGTATCGGGTCAGCGTATAGAGGGCTGAGCCGCTGTCCTTACCACCGCTCAGGGCGACGAAGATGCAGTCTCCAGGCTCAACTAAGCGGTAGCGCTCTATGGTTCCGTGAACGGTCTTGAGATACCTCTCCTCGAAGTCCACCATCCATAGTTTGATTAGGAGCGGAGATAAGGCTTCACCCAGCCTAAAGGGATCTATCAGCATCCGCAGCTAGTGAACAAGGAGGTGAAATCCAGCCCAGGATGGCGGATTCAGAGACGCCGTATATTGGAGGGCTTGAAGATGAAGGCCCTCCCGATAGACCCCCCTCCCTCCTAAGGCTCAACGGATCTTCAATGCTTTAGGCCCTATCCCTAAGCATCCCCTCAAATATTAGAAGGAGGAATAAAAACAATGCAATTCCCGCTGCAATATTGGAGAGGGCCAATCCAATCAATCTACCTATGCCAAACGTTGTGAAATCTATCGCTCCATGTATCACCGTTGGTAATAAAATGTCTCCACTCTTCTCCCTTATAACCCCTAAAACAACCCCTATGAAACATGCAGATATGGTGATCACAAATATCAACGGCGTAAGTGCAACTCTACCTGTAAAGGGATTGATGGCTGTAAGTATGTGTGGTAATCCAAAGAAGAAAACTCCCGTTATCAAAGTCCCCTCCATCCACTCAAATCTAACCCATAGAAAACTCTTAAATCTTCTATCAAATACCTCATTAAGTCGAGATTGAATATATCCACGGAAAAACAACTCCTCAGCGAAACCTACAAATATGAAAAACCATAATAAATCGGTTATGATTACACTAAATTTTATCGGCCTTAAACAGTTGAAGAAAATCGAAATCGTTATGATGGATAGCGAGGTTAATATAAAGATTATGAGTATATATGAACCCCACTTTAAATCGAATCTTAGATTTTTGGGAATTAGGCCATATTCCCTCGGCTTTTTATGAAGAATTACACCAGCCATTCCAAGAATCATCATAAATGTTTTAGAAGTCCATCCATAATTTGAGGCTTCAATAGATTGAAGACACCATGCCACTAAAAAGAAAAGAATCTCAACGATCAATACCTCCACGATCGCTTTAAATGACTCCTCCAAGCCCTCCACCTATGCAAATTATAATGTGATTCCTAATCATCGATTAAATAATTTGGTGGACTGGGGGGGATTTGAACCCCCGGCCTCCGCCATGCCAAGGCGGCGATCATACCAGACTGATCTACCAGCCCGCCAAGATTTGGACTATTCGTCGGAGGCTAAAAATTTTCCCTTCCCCTTCTCCTCTCGATGAGGTTTGTTGAGCGGTTTAGGGCGTGGGGGCATTCGAATATTAGGGCGAGGCATAGGACGACGTTGATGGTGACCCGTGATCCGGAGTTGACGCCGAGGGGGGACTGTATAGTGGCTGTGGGGGCTGAGAAGGGGTTAGCTGACCTAAATCCAGGGCTGAGGGAGGCGGCGAGAAGTCGGGAAGCGAGGATCACGCTAACCCTGGAGGCTGGGGGCTACATCTTCACCGTCTCAGGTAGGGGTGATCCAAGGTTGACGCTCACCCATCCCAGCGATATGGTTGCGAGGAAGAGTAGATACATCTGTCCCAGAACCCTCATGATAGAAGCCGACAAGGCGGCCTGCGACATACCCGAGGAGCTTAGAAGGACTCTTCAGAGGAGGATCCCCATCTGGATCACGATAATCGTGGAAAATTCGTGACACAGATAGATTGCCTCAAGCATCAATTTCTTCGATATGTGTCCTATTTGTGTCCTCAACCTCCGCAGCCTTTAAATAATTCAATCCGAAACTCCCATCGGGATGGGTGAGGAGAAGGGGCTTATAAGAGCGCCTGGGAGGATCACGAGGGAGCAGTATAGGTTTCTGGAGGAACTCGTGGAACAGGGCCAATATGAGTCGATGAGCGAGGCCGTTAGGGCTGCCCTCGAACACTTCCGGAGGGCCTATGCCTCTCCCAGAGGCCTATATCTCATCGGTGAGGCGCTCGTCGGAGAGGGCGATGAGGTGGCCCACGTCGACCTCATCATCGGCGACAAGTCCAGCCCCGTCGGGGAGGCCTTCGCCAGGGCGCTCAGCAATCCAACGATGGGTCACACACCCCTACTGGCGGTCATCAGACCCAATCTGCCTTCGAAACCCTTCACGTTGATCGTTCCAAAGGTGACGATCAGGAATATGGAGGATGCAGGTAAGATATTCGGCCCCGCCCAGATGGCTGTGGCCAAGGCTGTGGCAGACGCCGTGGAGGAGGGCATCATACCCCGTGAGGTGGTGGATGATTGGGTGATCGTCGCCAGCGTCTTCATCCATCCAAAGGCGAGGGATATGCGCCGCATATACCACTACAATTATAGCGCCACAAAGCTGGCCTTGAGGAGAGCGATGATGGGTTATCCGCCGCTGGAGAAGATCATGTATGAGAAAGATCGGGCTAAGCATCCCCTAGTCGGCTTCAGGGCTCCGAGGCTTTGGAGGCCTCCATATCTGCAGATAGCCCTCGACATACCGGATATAGAGGCTGTGAAGAGGGTTTTGAGGGCTATGCCTCGAAGTGACAGCATCATCCTTGAGGCTGGGACTCCTCTGATCAAGCGTTATGGCGTGAGGGTGATTAGGGAGATTAGGGAGGTTGTGGGCGACTCCTTCATAGTCGCCGACTTGAAGACTCTGGACGTTGGGAAGGTTGAGGTTGACCTCGCCTTCAACGAGACGGCTGACGGGGTCTGCGCATCAGGCCTCGCCTCCAAGGAGACCCTCGACGGCTTCATCTATGAAGCCCGAAGGCTAGGCATCTACTCCTACATCGACATGATGGAGGTTGAGAACCCAGTTGAGAAGTTGAGGAGCCTTGAGAAGCTGCCGGATGTCGTCATACTCCATAGGGCCATCGACGTGGAGAGGCGGGGTGAGGGGCCGAGGTGGAGTTACATCAAGGAGATTAGGGAGGCCTTTAAGGATGAGAGGCTTCTCATAGCCGTTGCCGGAGGCATAACGCCCCAGACGGCTCCCAGGGCGCTGGAGATGGGGGCTGACATCCTGATCGTCGGCAGATATATAACGCAGTCCCGAGATGTTGAGAGGGCCGTCCGAGAGTTCATGCCATATCTAAGGGGTGACATAGACCTCTTTAGGGTTCATGTGGAGTGAATGTCAGCCATGCGAGGCAGGATACTCCTACCACTCATCATACTGGTATTCCCCATCCCCCTAGGCGGTGGAGGGGAGCATCAATACCTCTACGCCGCCGTCTACAGGCTTGAGAATAGGGGTTCACAGCCCATAAAGTTGGGCGAGGATGATCGTAGTATACCCCTCTTCTGGAGCTCCAGGTATCAGAGGGTTGAGGTGTTGAACTCGACTCCTGGACTGGTGAGGAGATACCTCGACGATGACGATAATCCGGTTGCCCTCCTGGATCTGCCCTCCGAGATACCTCCAGGTGGGAATCTAACCCTAAGCGTATATTACTCCATTAGATTGAGGGAGCGTCCAAGGCCTAGGATAGACCCCGATAAGGCTGGAGGCCTCGACGATATACCTGAGAGTCTCATAGGGGAGTTCTGCGTCTCAACTGAGACCTTCAAGATAGACGATGAGATCAGGAGGCTGGCAGAGGAGATCACCGAGAATGAGTCCACCGTCCTAGGGATGGTTCTAGCCCTCACAGATTGGATCAGGGATCACATATATTATGGCTCAGGGGAGGTGCCGAAGTATCCACAGGAAACCCTTAGAGATGGATTCGGAGACTGCGATGATCAGGCCATACTACTGATAACCCTATGTAGGGCTCTGGGAATCCCCGCCCTCCTCCAACTTGGATGTGTCTACATCAAGAACTATGAGGTGAATAGATTCTCCTGGGAGGGACATCTAGAGCTGATCCAGAGGAATGTGGGATGGCATGGATGGGCCCTCGTCTACATACCCCCATGGGGATGGCTCCCAGTTGATCTCACCCTAAGAACCGTAGGCGACCCCATGAAGTGTATAACAGAGGCGCCTGAGTATGGCGGATACATAGCCATCTGCTACAACATATCGCGCAGCAGCTATGTCGGGGAGAGTCGAGAGGAGAGGGAGTATACGATAAGCAGCGGCCTATACTTCACCATCCACGAGAAGCTCATCCTTGAGAGGCGTAGCGGGGTCGTCAAGTCGCAGATCATCGCTTTAGCCGCCGCTGCCGTATTGATGTTCCTGATCTTAATGCTGAAGGGGAGGAAGAGCCTTTTAACGGCGTAGGCTTAAGCATACTCGATGACCCCTATAAGGATACCCCAACCCATACTGGAGAGGAGGAGCGTTAGGGCCTACGCTGAGGGAGAGCTGTCGAGGGAGGATATCGAGAAGCTTATAGAGGCCGCGATTCTCGCGCCCAGCGCGGGGAATCTCCAACCTTGGGAGTTCATCGTCGTAACGGATCCGGAGACGAAGATGAGGCTCGTCGACGCAGCATTGGGTCAGAGCTTCATAGCTCAGGCCTCAGTCGTCATAGTTGTCTGCGCCGTCCCCTCCAGGTCGGCCTCCCACTATGGCAGGAGGGGGGCTGAGCTATACTGTCTACAGGATACGGCGGCAGCGGTTGAGAATATACTATTGACGGCGGCTGCCAACGGCCTGGGAGCCTGCTGGGTTGGTGCCTTCGATGAGGAGCGGGTGGCCGAGGTCTTAGGAGTGCCGGAGGGTGTGAGGCCCCTAGCCCTCATCCCCATAGGGCCGCCGGCTGAGACCCCTCCCAGAAGGCCGAGGAGAAGCCTAAAAGAGGTGCTACACTGGGAGAGATGGTGACGATCACCTCCTCTTTAGGCACCTAGGGGGAGGAGTTTGAGATATAGGGTTGAGGTGAAGTTCCATGGAGACTTCATAGAAGTCATGGGAGACCGAATAATAGTGGGTGTGAAATCTAAGCCGATTGGGGGTAAGGCAAACAGGGAGCTGATAAGGAAGCTCGCAAAACACTTCGGGGTCTCAACCAGTCAGGTTAGGATAGTCTCAGGTCTGAGATCGAGGGATAAGATCGTTGAGATAGAACGATGAGATCCAATTTCCTTATTAAACCCAGAGGGGTATCGCAGGTGGAGAGATGGCCATCCAAGAGCGGATTAGATTGCTGCCGAGATACTACTTCGTGGTCTCGGGCATCGGCCTGAGCAGAGCCTCACCCATAAATGCATTTGACAAGGCCCTGAGGGATGCGGGAATCCATGATCTAAACCTCATAGAGGTCTCCTCGATACTGCCCCAAAACATAGAGGAGCTGAAACTCAGGAGTCGAGAGGAGCTTCAGACATGCTTCAAGCCAGGTGAGATCATCCACGTCGTCATGGCCAAGAGGCTGAGCAGCGGAGGAGAATGCATAGCCGCAGGCCTGATGTGGGGGGAAGGCCGAAACAGCCATGGATACGTCATAGAGCAAACCCTAACAGCACCGGAAAATGAAGATCTAGAGACGCTGAAGATGAGGCTGCTGGAGAAGCTCAAAACCTGCTTCAGAGAGGGATTGGAGATCAGGGGGATAACCGTAAAGGAGGAGAGACATCGAATAGCAGCGGCCAAAATCCCAGAGAAAACCTATGGATGCGCCCTAACAGCCCTCATACTATGCTAAAACAGTGGCCATGTATCTTCTAACGGTTTCATTAATTATCTCTGAATAGTATGGAGAATGGGGGTAAAGCATAGGATACTATCAAATTGTCTGAGTAAATCCAATAAGTGATATTGAATAGGTTTCATAGCTCTCACATACAAGCCCTAAATTCGAATTATAAAGTGAAATGAGGAGATTATAACCCCTCAATCTGTGAAGAATTGGGAAATCCCCCATCTACATTACCAAATGTGGATAGTAGGATAACGATTGCGAGACCTAAAGGCCCTCTCCCCTCATTTCAATTAATTCTCTGTGAGACTCCACCAATCTACTTAAGGATTTAACGCCGAGAAGCGTAGCACGGCTATGCTTCATCACATCTTAATCTCATATAGAAGGGACACTCGTTGAGAAGTGTTAAACCAAAGTTATTTCTAAAATATCGATTTTTAATCCTAAAAACATTATTAATTTGTTTAGCGCATAATGTTACCGAGGGTGGATGATTGGAGCCCTTCCATATTGAGAGATTCATGTTCTATCAGGGCCGTAAGCTATACGGCCTTGTGTTAAGAGGCTATTCAAGGCCTGGAGCGCTGGAGCAGACAACCGATATATTGGCGAGGCATGGCATCGACATCACCTATCTCTCCCTCCGCCCCATGAGACGTGGAGAGCGGGGCTCCATCGTCCTCTTCCTAGACTTCACCGAGGCGGATGTAGAGCCGGAGGAGCTCGCTGAGGAGCTTGAAGCCCTTGAGTTCATCGAGGAGGCTGAGGTGATCAGGCCTAGATTCGAGGGCCTGATAGCCGATGAGGTCTCATTCCCCATCATGCTAGGCTCCCATAGAGCGCTAATCCTCTCCGAGCCCACCCTGAGAGGCTTCCTCATAAAGTTCAGGGAGCATCTAGGCTCTGGGGGAGAGGCTATGCTATACCATATTGGAAGGGAGGTCGGAGCGGAGAGGGGGAGGCACATCAACAGGGAGGCGGAGAAGATGGGGGTCAAACGCCTAAGAGACAGATTCGCCATGGGCGAGATCCTCTTCAAATCCCTCGGATATGGAATCCCCCAGATAATGGAATTCAGCGAGGATCCACCCCACTTCAAGATGAGGGTTCACCACTGCGTAGAATGTGAATTGGGGCAGGGTGCAGGCAGACCCTTCAGCCATTATGTCAGAGGGGTAATCGCAGGCTACGCGTCGGAGATCTTTAACCGCGACATGCAGGCGAGGGAGACTAGATGTATAGCGATGGGGGATCCCTACTGCGAATTCGAGGTGAAACCCAGGGAGGACTCTCAGCGAAGGGGATGGTGAAGAGGGTCTAGGAAGCAGATATAGCGCCTTAAAGACCTTAAAAAGGGCGGGTTCGAGAAATCTTAGAGGGGTTTAAACTCCTTTCTGCTTTTAGGCGTCGGCATCCACCACTCCTCCCCCCTAGGCGTTGAGATGTATTCCGGCCATCTGAGGTCGATGGGCGGCTCGAAGTCCCTGGGCAGTAGTGGAGGCACCCACCTCGACCCCCCTATCTCCCCGCCGGTTCGCTCATCGAATTCGCTCCAGGCCCTCCGCAGTATCTCCGGCTTCATCAGGAGGTCTATGAAGGTCGCCGCGATCGTCTTAGCCGCGGCGATTATGCAGGGATCTATAGTGCTGGGGTTTCCACCCATGGCGACGTGAACCCACCAGGGATAGGGTCTGCCATCGGGCAGCGGCTTCAACACGGGCCTAGCCGTGAAGAACCTCGACGTAGGCGCATGCCAGGTATAGTCCACATAGTCATCTGAACCCATATTCCTAACCCAGGCTGGATGGGCTCTGCGAATCAGCTCATCCATCTCACTCGGAGACAGTATAGGCTTCTCAGCCTCCCCACCCCCATAGGTTAGGCCATGCTCAAGGAAGGGCTCAGCCATCGGCTCATAGCCCAAGTTCCTCTGGATCTCCCTGGCGAACTTCTTCGCCTCCTCACCATACCTCGGTGGGCCTACAAGCTTCAGGTTCTCATAGGTCACCTCCGACATCACGAGGTTCGGCAGTCCAACCCTCGTCTTAGTGATCCAGCGTTCATAGACCTCGCAGAAGGCCGCTCTGGCCGCGGCCCTGGCATTATTCTCCAAAACCCTGGTGATCCTCTCCTGCATAGTCAACGTAGGCGACCTATAGGCATATTGGATCTGACTGATCTTCGGTGGCAGATTATCCGAGGTGCATTGGCCGCCGACCATGATGAACTCGTTTAGAGTCCAGTAGGCTGTGTGGGGTAGCATCGCCTCCTTCGTCATCTTCGTCATCATATACATCAGGCAGACTGCGTCCAGCGCCGCTGGGACTCGCCCTCCAGAGTGCCATCCCCGCCTATATGGGGTGGGATCCACGGCGATCAGCTCATACCAGTCAACTGGGTCGTCGCATTCGAATTGGAAGAGGACGCTCCAGTAGGCTCCCCCCTGGATCTCGCCTCTGACATAGTTGGCGTAGCCTGGATGATAGCTGATGTAGGCGTCGGCGCCGTCATAATAGCCCTTAGCCGCGTGAACCGGCTTGGAGCCGCAGACCTTCTCAGCAGGCTCACCGAAGAGCCTGAGACTCCCCTTGAGGCCGTATTGCTCCATGGCATGTTTAGCTGCCAAAACTCCGAAGAGGGCTGCGACCCCCAGAGCCGAGTGGGGGTCTGTATGCCCAGCGGCGTAGGGGTGTAGCCCATCCCTCGGCGCCCTATAGGGAACCGGCTTCTGATTATGCCCTGGAACGGCGTCGTACTCCGCGTAGGTTCCGAGGAGGGGGCGGCTCTCACCCCATGTGGCCATGAAGGCCGTCGGCATCCCGCCGGTTCCTTCCTCAACTTCGAAGCCCTCCCTTCTCAGCAGCCTTACATAGGCCTTAGCGGATCGATACTCCCTGAAGGCCGGCTCCGCGTAATTCCATATCTCCAGATGGAACTCAGAGAGCCATCCACGGTTTTGATCTATGAATTTGAAGGCCGTCTCCTTAACATCCTCCACGGAGGCCATGATCTGAGTCTACCTCCACAGCTTATTAGATGCTTTAACCTTCTATGAGTTTGTTGATCCCAGTTCACGCATGGCTGAGGCCGCTTTTGGAGCGGGATTGGGATACGCTGCGAAGATTCTATAGAGACGCCCTCATCGCCTATCTCTCCGGCGCCGTCATAGGCTTCGTAGCCGTCCCCCTACGCTACCGGCTCTACACCGATGTGGAATACCTCCTCTACGCCCTCAGAGACGTCAACTCCTATCCAATGCTACAGCTGATGGGTGGATGGGATGCGTTTCAGAGGCTCTCCTTCGCCCTCAGGACAAATCTCATCTCCGAGCCGCTTCTACTCATCCTCCCAGGCATATTGATGCTTTCCTATCCCCTGCTCATCCTCAAATTTCTCCTCACAGGCCTAATCGCAACGCCGATACTCCTAAGCCACCCAACTCTCCTAATAGCCTTCACGCCCATAATCCTCCTGGAGGCCGCAGGCTTCACCATCGCAGCCCTAGCCGGAGGACACCTCGGCAGGGCCATCCTCAAGCCCAGAAGCCTATATGGAGAAGTAGGGAGGACTAAAGCCCTCAAGAAGGCCCTGAAGGAACTCTCACTATATTATATTCCAATGCTCCTCATCCTAACCCTATCCTCCCTCCTAGAGGTGGGCCTCAGCCTGATCTTCGACATCCTTTAATAAGTCACAGTGCGGCCGCCGGGATTCGAACCCGGGATCTTCAGCTCGGGGGGCTGACGTCTTAGCCAGGCTAGACCACGGCCGCCGTCTCCTCTATATCCCTAGGAGACGTAAAAACCTTTCAGCGGTTGGGGAAATGCTAAAACGTTAATAATGTATAATTCTTATGGTCTCGGTGCTGGGGCCTGTAGCTCAGCCAGGTAGAGCGCCGGGCTTTTAGGCTCCCATGCGGGGAGACCCGGCGGTCGGGGGTTCAAATCCCCTCGGGCCCGTTAAGGCTCATTGGATGTGAGGGGGTTGGAGGCGGGAGTCAGTGGGTTGAAGCCGAAGGTTAGGGAGCTTAAATATAGGATGATGATCACGGATCTTCTGAGGGTTGCAAGTAAGAGCTTCACATATCAGGAGTTGAGTGAGAAGCTGGGTCTAAGCCCGCCGATCCTCAGTCGATATATGCGGGGCCACGTCCTCCCAAGCTATGCGAGGGCTCAGAGGCTCTATGAGAAGTTGATGGAGATCACCAATATCAAGGAGGTTTTAACGAAGAGTATAAGCTTCGATGAGGAGGGATACTTCGATAATACCCCCATCGTCTCAGAGATCACATGGCTTAAGATATTGGCGAACTATGCAGTGGAGAAGTTCGCTGGGAGGCGTGTGACGAAGGTTCTCACAGCCGCCGTCGACGGCATCCCCGTCTCGACGCTGGTCGCCAGCCTATTAGACGTTGATCTCATCATAGCTAAGGAGCGTAAGGAGGTTGGCATCAGGGACTTCATAGAGAAGACCTACACTTTGAGGGGTACAGCCATAAGACGCTGCCTCTACGTCCCAAAGGCCTCGATAAGGAGGGGGAGTAAGAAGAAGATGAGGGGGACGGGGGACAGCATCCTCATCATCGACGACGTCGTGAGAACCGGAGAGACGGTGAGGGCCCTCGTAGACCTTGTGGAGGAGCGGGGAGCCCACGTCGCCGGCATATACGTCCTCATAGCTCTGGGGTATCGGTGGAGGGATTATCTCAGCGACATCCTAGAGCGATACCCCTTCGAGGTCTTCGTGGAGATATGCCCCGCAGCCCGCCTCATAGAGCGTCTAGGTCGGCGATAGTGGCAAAGCCTTTTATCATGGTTTTAAGCCTTAGGTGGCGTGGGATGTTCAACCTGATAACCCTGAGGGATACCGTCCGCATAGATCCCTTGAGATTCGGTGAGCCCCTGGAGGAGGTCGCCCTAGACGAGTTGAAGAGTAAATATGAGGGGCTTGTCGATGAGGAGTTGGGCTACGTCATCAGCATCGTCGACTTGAAGGTTGACCCCGTGGGGCGCCTCGTTCCAGGTGATGGTGGAACCCATCATAGGGTTGTCTTCACCCTCCTCTCCTTCTATCCGGAGCTCCAGGAGATTGTGGAGGGGGAGGTGGTGGAGGTCGCCGACTTTGGAACCTTCTTGAGGATCGGCCCCGTCGATGCGCTCCTCCATGTCTCCCAGCTCATGGATGACTTCATCTCCTACGATGAGAAGCATGGAGTCCTCCTAGGCAAGGAGACGGGTAGACGGATACAGAAGGGGGATATCTTCAGGGTTAGGATCGTAGCCGTCTCCTTCCCAAAGGGTCGCAGCGCAGGTAAGATCGGCGTGACGGCCCGCCAGCCCTTCCTAGGCAGATTAGATTGGATCGAGGAGGAGGTGAAGAGGGCGAGGGGCATAACGGAGGAAGAGGAGGCCGAGGAGCAGTGAGCCTAAAGGCCTGTAGGAGCTGTAAAGTCCTCACCGACGGCGACACCTGCCCCATCTGTAAGGGTAAGGACCTAAGCGAGGATTATATGGGTCTCATAGTCATCCTGGACCCTGAATCATCGGAGCTGGCGAAGAAGCTCGGCATAGATGCAAAGGGCAGATACGCGATAAAGGTTCGGTGAGTAGGCCCTTGAGGAAGACCCTAAGGCTCCCAAGGCATATGAGGTGGGAGCTTAAGAGGCCTCTAGGCCTCCTCATAGGAGGCGAGGACGCCGCGGAGAGATTGAGGGAGATCCTGGAGGAGAGGAGGCCTAGGATGCTAGCCGTCGTCGGGGACGCCTCCACTAGAAACCTCCTGGAGGCTGGGGTTAACCCAGACATAGTTGTCATAGATTATAGGGTGATGCGTAGACCGATAGCGCCCTACACGCCGAGGGGTAGACGTCTAATAAGGGCGAGGAATCTCCCTGGAACGATAGATGAGGATGCGTGGAGAGCCCTTGAGGAGGCGGTAACCCTTAAAAGTGGGGTGGCTGTGATCGTTGAGGGTGAAGAGGATCTCCTCGTCCTCCCCCTGATCATCCTCCTGCCCATCGGCTCCCTCATCGTCTATGGGCAGCCCCATGAGGGCCTCGTCGCCGTGGAGGTGACCGCTGATCGGAAGCGATGGGCGGAGGAGTTCATGGGGCGGATGGAGGAGGATGGGAGTGGAGCTGAAGGTGATCTCAACGAGGGATAACCCCCTCATAGGTCGGAGGGAGGTCACCTTCCAGGTGGAGGCCCCCTCAACGCCGAGCAGAGCTGAGGTCAGGCGACGCCTAGCTGAGGCCCTAAACGTCGATGTGGAGCAGGTATGGGTTAGAAGGATGCTGACAAAGACGGGAACCCACATCACCGTCGGTGAGGCCCACGTCTACGAGGACGCGGAGAAGGCTTTGGAGTTCGAGCCGGAGCATATAATAAGGAGAAACCAGCCGCCTAAAGAGGAGGGCGAAGCCGAGTGACGAAGAGGGGAGTCTGGAACCTATATAAGGTTGAGGGGGACAAGATCGAGAGGCTCAGACCCTTCTGCCGGAGATGCGGCCCAGGATACTTCATGGCTGACCACGGAGACAGATACACCTGTGGAAACTGCGGCCTAACGATATGGAAGACGAAGAAGGAATGAAACCTTAAATCGCCGAGCATCAAAAAGCCCATAGAAGAGGGGGCCCGTGGCCAAGCCTGGATAAGGCGCCGGCCTTCTAAGCCGGAGAGCCTGGGTTCAAATCCCAGCGGGCCCGCCATCCTGATATCTTTTTAAGGGTTGTTGGTTATCTCCGGTGGGGCTTCAGCCCTGGACTCCATGGGGATGTCTCGATGGGGCAAATGTGAGAGTGGGGAATGGGCTTAGACGCCCTTACGCATCTGTGTCAGCTCAGGCTCTCCTCGCCCTCTCCATCGATGTGATGGGCCTCTTCGCCGGTGGCCTCGTCTCGCTGTTGGCACCCCTCTTCCGCTCTAGGCCCTGGCTTTTAGCCCTCTATCCGCCGATATTGACTGTGAGGGGCGACATAAGCGGCATCTTCTCCGGCAATCTCTCCACCATGCTTCACCTCGGCCTCATATATCCGAGGCTTAGGAGGAACACGGAGACCTATTATAGCCTCATATCCTCCATCTATGTTCTTACGCTTCTTGACACTCTTGGGATGAGTCTCATCGCCTTCCTGCTCAACCTGCCCCTGGGGATAGCGTCGATGAGGCATTTAGGCCTCTACCTGCTGCTGCCGACGGTTACATGCCTCTCCGCCGTCCTCATATCCATACCCCTCACAACGTTGATGGCTATATCTGGTTATAGGCGTGGCCTCGACCCCGATATCATCCTCTACCCCTGCCTATCCTCCATCAACGATCTATTGGTCAGCGGCTCCTACGCAGCCGTGGCCATCCTCTCAACCTCACATCTCGGCGTGGGGACTCTCTCAGCCCTCTTCATCTCAGCCCTCATATCCGCGGCGGTCATCATCTACATGCGTAGGGGAGATGAGCTCTTCACCTCGGTCATCAGGGAGGGGACGCTGACGGTTTTATTGTCCACCCTTCTAGCCAGCCTCAACGGCATAGTCCTATCCGGATTGAGGGAGGGAATTCTGAGGCATCCAGGAATCCTCATCCTCTACCCCTCCCTCCTCTCCACCCTCGGGGATATAGGCTCCATCATAGGGTCGCTGACCACTACCAGCCTCGCCCTCGGCTATGTCAGAGACCTGAAGGGGATTCTAGACGAGGGTTTGAGGAGAACCCTAAGGGTTGAGGCTGTCGCAGCTCCTCTCCACCTCCTCTTCGCCCTCATCGTCTATCTCCTCCTAGGGATGCCTAACCTGGGCGTCTTAGGGTTCCTCGTCTCCGTCTCGTTGTTGACGAATCTCCTCAGCTTCCTCTCAATCTCCCTCCTCGCCCTCCTATTGGCTCACATAACCCATAGGAGGGGTCTAAATCCCGATAATGTCGTGATCCCAGCCATCACCTCGGCTTCGGATACGACGGCGACGCTGACGCTGCTTCCCGCCCTGGCGATCACGAGGCTCATAGGCCTCTAAAGAGATTTTAGGTTGGCATCCCAATCACCATAGGGATGAGATATGCTCATAGGTTTGATGGCTGACACCCATGACAACATCCACCTCATCGACAGGGCGGTTGAGAGATTCAACGAGGAGGGGGTGGAGCTCGTCCTCCACGCCGGGGACTACGTCTCCCCTAAAAAGGTCTCCAAACCACCACTAAAAACCTCGGAAGCTGAGGCTGAAGACCTGGGCTACCGAATGCTAAATCTTTTATTTTCCCCATAGATTTTTTTTCTGAAAAATGAAAAGAGCGACGCTTATCATCATCCTCCTCATCATCGCCGCATATTCTGCATATGCTACCCTTGAGTGGAGGGTTGAGAAGGAGAAAATTTACGTTATAAAAGACTATGCTG
>JAPDJB010000113.1 GCA_029259285.1 Candidatus Bathyarchaeota archaeon
ATGATCGAGTTCACCCCGCTGGAAGCGTTCGAGGTCGCCTTGGTCTCCGGAGACGACGAGGCCGACTCTAAACTCGTCGCTGAGCTGCCCCTGAAACCTCCTCGCCTCCTCTATTGTTCTAGCGTAGAGTAGGCATCCCCTCCCAAGGGTTCTCAGAATCCATTTAACCTCCCCGATGTCTGGAGCTCCTGCGACGTAGTCCTCGATATTCCTAAGCGTATAGGTTGAGGAGCCTATGTCGAGGCCTAAAACCTCCCTGAAAAGCCTCGCAGCCCTCCCCCTCCTCGCCGTGGCAGTTGAGACCATTAAGACGCCTCTGGGTTTCCCACTCCACTCATCGCCATGCCTCTCCAGGCCTAGAAGCCTCAACACCCGTTCAACGTTCCTTGAAGCCTTCAAGATGGCGTCGACATCGTCGATGAAGATGAAGTCGAAGTCCAAACCCTCTAGGAGGTGGAAGTTCCTGGAGAGGAATTGACTGGTGGTGATGAGGATCCCAGCTCGACTCAGAGCCTCCTCGAAGCGTTTCCGTTCACCTCTGCCCATCCCCGTGTGATAGTAGGCTGCTGAGACCTCCCCCTCCTCATTTAAGCCTAGCTTGACTCCAAGCCTCTCGCAGAACTCCCTGAGGGTTTGGATGCACTGATCGACGAGGATCGTCGTTAGGATGATGAGGTAGCTGCGCCTCCCCCGTATGGCGTTGAAGAGGGCGTAAGCCAGGCCGAAGGTCGTCTTACCTATACCCGTCGGGGCTACGGCTGTGAAGCTCTCACCCATCAACAGCCTCCTCATCCAGAACCTCTGAAGCTCCTTCGGTTCGCCTACGATGCGTCGAAAGAGGTCTTCAAACTCCCCCTCCTCACCCCTCTTATAGGCTTCGTGTAGAGGCCTATCGGTTACTTGGCAGCGTCCCTCCTCTATCTCCTCTCCTCTTAGGTCTCCATGACAGTGGGGGCATAGCGCCTCATAGGCGACTGGTATCATCTATCGCCCCCTCCCATCACCCTATTTCAAGGTTTCCTGATGGTTGGCAAAAGGGTGAAATGATCTCTGGGGGAGCTAATATTTGATGGTGATCACCCGCATCGTCGAGGAGGGGCAACTCAGGGAATTAAGGCTTAGGGGAGGATATATCCTCAACATCTCTGGGTCTAGGGGCTATCTACATAGCGTTAGCTGTCGAACCATCGATTGGATGAACCCTAAGAAGAGGGGGGGCATCTACCACGCCTCAACGCTTAGAGAGGCCCTTGAATGGCTGGAGGATGAGGGTCTTAAGGCCTCCCCCTGCCGCCTCTGCCTACCATCACTGAGTTATAGGCCGAGGCCAGGCAGCCTATTAGAGCATCTCCGCCGATAGCTGAGAAATTATATATAATGTTTTGAATCTTCTTTGAAACATGAATAATCCCCCTCACCGTGAGGGGCTTGAGGAGAGGGTTCTCGTTTTAGGCCTCGACGGCGCCACCCTCAATCTCCTCCAACCCCTCGCTAAGAGGGGGATGCTCCCAAATATTGGATGGCTCATCCAGGAGGGATGTCTCTCACCCCTGGAGTCGACGATTCCTCCGGTGACCATACCGGCCTGGGTGAGCATGTTCACCGGTAAAAATCCAGGTCGACTAGGCCTGTATGACCTCTTGAGGAGAGATGGCTATGGGGTGAGGCCTAACGGCGGATGCTTCAGGGGTAGAAACCCAATCTGGAGGATACTCAACGCCCATGGCTATAGGGTTGGAGTCCTAAACCTCCCTGGAACCTATCCGCCGGAGGAGATAGATGGCTTCATGGTCACGGGTATGCTGACGCCCTCGAAGAGCAGCCCCTCCAGCTATCCACCGGACTTGGCCTCAACGCTGTATCGACGCATACCTGGATATGAACTCGATGTGCCACAGTGGGCCTATTCAGATGAGGAGGAATTCTTCGATGACATCTGCCGCTCCACCGAGCTTAGGGGAGAGGCGGCGGAGTATCTCATCAACTCCATTCCCTGTCACCTTTACATAATCGTCTTCACCGAGCCCGATAGGGTTCAGCACGTCCTCTGGCATAGGAGGGATCAGCTTGAGGAGTATTGGATGCTCCTCGACGAGGTTGTAGGCCGCCTCATGGAACTCTTCTTGGATGAAACGATCTTCATCGTCTCCGATCACGGCTTTGGACCGATAAGGAAGACCTTCTACGTCAACGAGTGGCTGATGAGGCGTGGCCTATTGAGGATGGAGAGCCGATGGAGTCGTCGTCTATTGAGCGGATTGGGGAGGATGATGGAGGGGCTATATCGGAGACTTGGGGAGACGAAGCTGCTGCATCCATTGGCGTCGATGCTTAAGGAGGCTTTAGGCGTCGATAGGCTCTGGAGATACCTATTCGCCTATCTATCGAAGGAGAGGATAGGCGGCATCGATTGGAGGGGGACGAGGGCCTTCAGCTGCGTCCACACACCCCACTTCGGCCAGATATACATTAACCTCAAGGGGAGAATGGAGGAGGGCTGCGTCGACGAGGAGGAGAGGATGAAAATCATAGACAAGATCATAATGGAGCTCCAAGGCCTCGTCGACGAGGATGGAAAACCCCTGAAGGTTGAGGCCTACCGAGCCTGGGAGCTCTACGACGGCCCCTACGTGGAGGAGGCTCCGGACATAGTCTTCCTCATAGAGGAGGGGAGCTATGAAGTCGACGCCAAGGTGGGCGTCGGGAGGATCTTCGCATCAGGGGCCCCCTGGACGAAGTGGACGGGAACCCATACGAAGACGGGGCTCCTCATCGCCAGAGGCCCCAGCATAAAACGTGGACACAGCCTCCCAGGGGCCAGGATCATCGATGTGACCCCCACCCTCCTCCACCTCTTCAAAGTTCCCATCCCCAGGGACATCGATGGGAGGGTTCTCACCGAACTCTTCTAGTGATTCCACCACGTCTACGGGGATTCTATTAGGGGATGTCCCATCGATTTCAGCCTTATAACGCTCAATGTCAACTTCATAACTTCACATAGGGTGTTTCAGTAAGTATTTTTCTCATAGATTTAAGATATAGAGGAGGCATCTATCATTCAGGATGTGAGATGAGACGGGGCATCTTAGAGGCCTCAGCCTGCCTGCTGCTGATCCTCGGGGTTCTAGGGGATCACGCATCTACGATGATGGCTCTCTCAAAGCCTAACACCTATGAGGCGAATCCGGTGGCAGCCCACCTCATGGAGCTTGATCTATGGCTTCCCATCGACATACTCCTCCTGGCGGCGGGGTTGGCGATACCCTACTTGATGGCGAGGATCGATGGGAGGCTTAGAATCCTCTTCGTCTACCCCCTCGTACAGGGTCTGTTAAGGCTCTCAATGGCCCTATGGAACATACACATCCTCCTATCTCTAAGACTCTAAGGTTACAGCCGCCATAATTCAGCCTCCTGAAACTATTGGGAAGACGACAACCCTGTCACCCCTCCTCAGCCGAGCGGTGAGCCATAGGCGTCTACCATTGACTAGGACGCCTATGAGGCCCCGCTCATAGGCGTAGAGATACTCCTCCCCAAGGCTGAGGAGGAGATCCCTCAGGGTGGTCGCCCTCTCCACGCGGCGGATGGTGAGGCTTGGATACCTCATCGCCTCCACCCTTTAAACCGTTCAGAAACATATATGGATGTATGAGCCTTCTAAGGCGGAGGCTCCTCCTGGCCTTATTAGAGGGAACCCGTGAAGGCTGCGCCCCCCTCGATGGCTTAATCGACGGGTTGAGGATACCCAACGAAGCCTTAGAAGCCCTCATCGATGAACTCGCCTCCAAGGGCCTGGTGAAGCTCTCCAACGGCCTAGTTGAGGCCTCTATGGCTCAGAGGCTGAGACTTGCGGTGGCGGCGGTGGAGCTTGGAGCCGACATAGAGGAGGTCTCCAGGGCGCTTGGCTGGAGGGAGTTCGAGGAGATGGCCGCCTACATCCTGGAGGAGAATGGCTTCGAGGTTCATAGACATCTCCGGTTTAGGGCGGATGGTAGAGGATGGGAGATCGACTTGGCGGCTCTGAGGAAGCCCTACATACTCTGCGCCGAGTGTAAGCGTTGGAGGAGGGGGCTGAGAGGATCAGCGTTGGAGGAGATGGCTGAGGGGCAGCGTAGAAGAGTTGAGGCGTTAAGCGGGAAAGCCGCCGAGCTTCTCCCCATCGATGGATGGGGAGTGGCCACCCTCATACCCCTAATCCTATCACTGACCACTCCGCTTAGAAGGATGATGTACGGCGTCCCAGTGATCCCGATCCTAGAGCTTCCAAGCTTCCTAGAGGCCTTTGAGGGCTATCTAGATGAGATATGGCATCTAACCCTAAAGGCTCCACCCAGGAGCAGTAGACCCCATCAGATGACTCTCAGGGAGAGAAAGAGGGGTTAGTGGAGCTTCACAAATCTCTCCAGCTGTCTCGCCTCCCTCTCCAAGCCGAGTCTTCTGAAGGCCTCCCTGGTTGGTATACCTCGCTCATCCCAGCCTCGCTTGTCATAGTAGGCCTGAAGCAGCTTGTCGTAGCCCTCCAGCTCTAGGTGGGCGCCCTTCAACGGCCCCTTCGTCAACGGCTCCTCGAACCACCTCCTCGGGGGATAGTCCATCCTCCGACTCCACTCTCCGCCATACTCCCTCACCCAGAAGGCTCTGATGAGGGCGTAAACCCTGTCGCCTAGGGTGAAAAGCTCTTCGAGGCTCATGGAGACTCCCGTCGCCGCCTCTAGGAACCTTGGATACCAATCGAGTTCGAAGCCAAGCTCTATCCAGGGGAATCTACAGGTGGTGAGGCATTCGAACATCCCGCCTCTAATCCTCTGGAACTCGATGACCTTATCCGCCTTCTCAGGGATATACTCAGCCCTCCTACCAGTTGAAATCTCCCAGGAGATGACCCAGGCATCCTTATGATGCGCCCCTATCGGGGAGGTGCCGAAGCTCAACGCCATGCCTGGGCAGAGATGGCAGTCATAGGCGCTGCACTCAAGCCCCTTGACGTGGATGGCGAAGTCGGAGGCCCCACCTCCAAGGCGTTCAGCCGCCTCCCTGACGCCGAGGCTTAGAAGCTCACCGGCCTCACCCCTCCTATAGGCGACGTCCTCCAGCAGCCTCGTGGCGCCCTCGTAGTCGCCCCAGGTGACGTCGATGTCTAATAGGCCCCTCTCAGCCGCCTCCATGGCGAAGGCTAGGGTGTTCCCAGCGCTGATTGTGTCGAGGCCCAGCTCGTCGCAGACCCTATTTAGGACGGCTACCTTCTTGAGATCTCCGAGACCAATGTTGCTGCCTAGCATGGCGACGTTCTCATAGTCCAGCTCACTCTCAAGGCCTTCATGGTCATAGATGATGTTTCCACAGATCATATTGCAGTTGGGGCATCCACGCTGCTTGATGACCATCCTCTCCATCGTTGAGCCGCTTATGGCGTCGGCCTCGTCGAAGACGCCCTCCCTGAAGTTATAGGTTGGCAGCGTGCTGTTCTCCTGGCACCACTCTATGGTGGCCATCGTCCCCTGACGCCGCCAGAATTCATAGTTAGGCTTCTCGGTGATCTCCCTGTAGGCCTCACGGCCCAGCTCCCTCAGCTTTTGGGGATCGGCGGCCTCCGGCTCTTCATCGCCTTTAAAGACGACGGCCTTCAGATTCTTGGATCCCATGACTGCCCCCATGCCAGGCCTTCCACCTGCCCTCCCCCTCTGGGAGACGACGGTGGCGAATCTCACCTGACTCTCCCCCGCTGGCCCTATAAGGAGGACTCCGGCATCTCTCCCATGCTCCTCCAGCAGCCTATCCTCAGCCTTGAAGGCGTCTAGACCCCAGAGGTCTCCGGCATCCCTAACCTCAGCTCTATCGCCCTCAACCACTAGATAGGAGGGCTTCTCAGCCCTCCCCTTGATGACTACGGCGTCTAGACGGCATCTCCTAAGCTGGACGGCGGCCCTGGTTCCAACGTTTCCATCCCCGTATCCGCCGGTTAGGGGGCTCTTGGAGGCGATGACGAGCTTACCGCTGCTCGGTATGGCATATCCAGTGAGGGGGCCGGCTGCTATGATGAGGAGATTCTCAGGGCCGAGGGGATCCGCCCCTGGGGGGAGTTCATCCCAGAGTAGCTTCACCGCGAAGCCTCTGCCCCCCACGAATCTCATCGCCAGGTCGGCGGGATACTCCTCGACGATGCATTTCTCCTTCGAGAGGTCGACTCTCAGAAACCTACCGCTCCAGCCCTTCAACCTCTCACCATCTAAGCAGTGAGGATTTGGGGAAAAAGGCTTTCCGCTTATGAAAAAGAAGTTTATCTCCTCATATCCTGGAGATAGGGGTTGAGGTAGCTTAAACCAAGCCTCTGAAGGGTCTCCCTCGTCGGTATTCCTCGCTCATCCCAGCCCATCGCCTTGAAGTACTCCCTCTTCATCCGCTCAACCATCTCCCGATCGGCTTTCATACCCTTATAGGGGCCGCTGGGCAGCGGCTCATAGAACCTGGGTGGATTGTCGAAATCCCTATCGGGATCCCAGTAGACATCCGGCCCTCCCAGCAGGATGAAAGCCTGCTGCAGCGTCATTATACGCCTCCCATGCTCGGTGCACCATCTATGCTTGGAGATGTCCCAGCCGGTGACGGCTCTGGCGAACTCCCAGATGAGGGGGTCATGATAGCAGAAGGAGCAGACGACGGCTGAGTCCCCGAAGACGCTCCAGGTCATATCCTCATAGGCATCCCTCGTCGTAGAGGTGTGGTCTCCACCCTGAGGTGAGGCCGCATACCCTATAGGCGTCGGATAATCCCTGCCGCTCCTGATGCCGTGGGCGCCGACCTCGATGCCCTTAACGTGAACCGCATATCTGAGGGCGTCTACGCCTTTCATCTCGCCGATCTTCAGTGCCGCCCTGTAGGTTCCCTCAGCCAGTATGTCGCCTATGCCCTTACGCTCGAGGATGAGGTGGAGGAGCTTTGCGAAGGCGTCGGCGTCCCCCCACTCAAGTTTGAAGCCTAAATCCTCCTCGGTGAGGATGCCTCGCTGATATAGCTCAGCGGTGAAGCCGAGGAGGTTTCCGGTCTGGATTCCGCAGAAGCCGAGCTCATCGACGAGGGAGGAGAGATAGGCGTTCGCCTCTGGATCGAAGATTCCGAGATTCGTCCCCAGATAGGCTTGGAGCTCATAGTCTGGATTGTCCGTTATAGCCCCCTTATAGGGTCCGGTTCTGATGGTGGCGGGCTTCAGGCAGGAGGTGGGGCATCCGAAGTCTGCCCAGTAGCGCTTAACCCAGAGCCTCCGCTCGAATCTGTCCACGCCGTATTCACGTCTGTCATGCCACTCCTCCTGCCAGTTCCTCACGGGCTCCGAGCTGAGGGAATAGCCCACCTCATAGCCGAGGTATCCAGTCCCCCATCTCCTAAGCATGTCGCTGGCGAAGCATAGCTGGCATACCCTATCGATGAGCTCATAAACCCTCTCAGGATGAGCCGGCTCCGGAAGGGGGCCGGTCCCCTTGACGGCTATGGCTTTGAGATTCTTCGACCCCATAACGGCGCCGTAGCCTCCGTAGCCGCCTGCATGGCTGTATTTCCCGACGACTGCGGCCACCCTTATAAGCCTCTCACCCGCAGGCCCTATATGGATGACAGCCGGCTCCCGCCACTCCCTCCTCCTTGGATGTCTATGCTCAAGCTCCTCCCTAACCTCCCTATTCATCCTCTTCAGAAGCTCTATGGAGCCGAGGCCCCATAGGTGGCTGGCATCCCTGATCTCACAGCCCTCATCCGTGATCAATAGATAGACCGGCCTCTCAGCTCGGCCCGTGATGATGAGGCCGTCGTATCCGGCGCATCTCAACTCTACGCCGAATTCGCCTCCCATCGTTGAGCCCGTGATCCCATTGCTCTGTGGAGACTTACCTGAGATGCAGACCCTCCCCCCAGGGAAGTATCCCGTCAGGGGGCCTGTGAAGACCGTCAGTATATTCTCCTCCCCCAGGGGGTCGACCTCCTCCCAACGGTCTCCAAGTCGATCCCATAGAACCTTGGCCGCCAGCCCCCTCCCGCCGATGTAGTCCCTCAGAACCTCCTCCGGGAACTTAACTTCCCTAACATCGCCGGAGGAGAGGTCGACCTCCAGGAATTTACCTGCGTAACCCCTCAACTATATCACCTCCTCACCCTTCTCCCCGAGGAGGAGGATGGCTAGCTCCCTCGTCACCTCCTCAGGCCTCTTGGCGTAGAGATCATAGGAGACGGAGGGATCTCTCCTCACAACATATAGGCAGTTCCAACGCCCCTCCTGGCAGACCTTGACGCATTGGGGGTCGCCGTCGCAGAGGTCGCAGATCAGGGCGTAGCTCTCCGTCGGATGGATGTGTGGAACCCTCCCAGGGCAGGCATCGACGCAGACTCCACAGCCCGTGCATCTCTCCCTATCGACAACCACCCTCTTCAGCTTCTCATCTATGGAGATTGCGTCGACGGGGCAGGCCTCAACGCAGGCGGGGTTGTCGCACTGGGCGCAGAGGTGGGGCACCTCCAGCCCTGGAACAAGCATGAAAACCCTAATCCTAGAGGCCTCAGGCCATATACGGCCCTCATGGTGTAGGCTGCAGGCGATTTCACAACGTCGACAGCCGCTGCACTTGGCGTAGTCCCTCATTATCCAGATGGGTCCTTCCACGCTCAACCCTGATTGAAGACCTCACTCTCGAAGAGTATATAAAACCTAAGTGTGTTGGAAACCCCATTCATCTCAATGGCCCCATCTACGCGGTTCCAAACCTCATCGAATACTGGAGGATAGACCCAGATGCCGGAGCTACAGGCCTCCTCACACCCCTGGAGAAGCATGAAGACCCTGAGAGGCTTCGAGGAGGAATTAATTCCTCCTAAAGACGAAGATACAATACCTAAGAACAAGACCCTACTGGGAAGAGAGCGGCAGAAGACCAAGAGATTGAGAGCAAGCGATCCATAGTAACCTTCAATAGGCTTACGTAGCCCGGGGGAGATTCGAACTCCCGTCGAGGGGTCCAAAGCCCCCCATCCTTGTCCAGCTAGACGACCGGGCTTCAAGATAGACCTCTTTGATGGAGTGCTATATACTTTAGGGAACTGTTAAGTTGGCTTTAACTCTGCTTTCAGCACCCTGTATCCGCCGCCCTTTGCGAGGACGGTATAGCCTCCATACTGTTTTTCGAGGAGGGATGCGAGAGCTTTACCGCCTTTAGCCCATCTTACGACGAGTTGTATGGAGCCTCCGATCTTTAGATGTCTCTTAGCCTCCTCCACGAGGGGCTTCACAACTCTCTTGAAGCCCGCTGAGAAGGGTGGATTGCTGAGTATTACGTCGAACCTCCGACCCTTGAGGGGTTCATAGAGGTGTCCTTGGAGTATCCTCACATTCCCGACGCCGTTCCTCCTGGCGTTCTCCCTGGCGAGGGTGACGGCTCTCTCGTTCACGTCGACCATCCAGACCTGGAGTTTAGGTCTGAACTTGGCTGCTGCTATCCCTATGGGGCCGTAGCCGCATCCGACGTCGAGGGCTGCGCCCCTCTCAGGGAGCTCCATGGATTCTATGAAGAGCCTTGTCCCAGGGTCTATGCGCCTTCGGGAGAAGACTCCTGAGGCTGTGATGAACTCGAATTCGATGTCTCTAAGCCTACATCTTATGAGGGCGAGCCTCATCTTCGAGAAGGGCCTCTCAACATAGTAGTGCTCCAACGGGCTCACCACATTCGGGGGTAGACTCCCCGTGGCATCAAGACCCTCATCGGGGTGGCTGCGATCCCCCTCTCCGCCTCCAGCATCTCCTCCGTCGACATCTCAGCCCTCATCAGGGCGACGGCCTCCCCCTTCATGGTCATCACAGCCACCATCGAGCCCTTCCTGATGCCGGATTCAAGCTGCAGTATGCCTGGCACTGCGAGGTAGGCCCCTGAGCAGAGGGCCTCGACGGCTGAGTCCCTAACCCAGATCTTCGGCAGCAGCCTCAGGGCGTCCTCCATGGGGTGGATAAGCTTCCTAAGCCTCTCCTCATCACCCTCCTCCCTCAATAGGGTGAGGGCGTCAGCGAGGTCGTAGAGGGTGACGATGTCATGCTCCGTGAAGGGCCCACTCCGGATCCGCCTAAGCTCATGCATGTGGGCTCCGCAGCCGAGGAGTTCGCCGACGTCGTAGCAGAGCTTCCTGATGTAGGTTCCACTCTCACAGGCGACCTTGAATAGCCAGTTCCTGCCGTCGCCCTCTAGGTATTCTATCCGGTAGATGGTTCTGGTTCTGAGCCTACGCTTAACCGAAGACCTGACCGGAGGCCTCTGATAGATGCGGCCCTCGAAGAGCTTTAGGGTCTCGATGATCAGATGCTCATCCACCTCATCGTGGGTTCTCATGACGCAGACATACTCCTTACCGGCTGAGAGCAGGGCCTGAACCACCTTTGTCGCATCCTCCAGGGCTATGGGGAGGACTCCCGTCACCTTCGGGTCGAGGGTTCCGCCGTGTCCAGCCTTGTCGAGACCCATCATACGTTTAACCCAGGTGACAACCTCATGGCTCGTCGGCCCAGGGGGCTTGTCGAGATTTATGATGCCAAACCGTATGTGATCCCTCAGCGGCCTCCTGTCAGGTGGGCATCCATACTCGGGATCCGTCTCCTCTACGGCTTTGATGTGGACGGTGCGCTCAATCTCCCAGGGGGGGGTGACAACCATACCCGATATGAATTGGGTTGAGGCCATAAAAAGTTGGAGCTAACCCTCCAACTCCTTATACTTACAGTTGGCCCAGCATTCGCTGCAGCTCATCGTCCTCGTCCTCAGCGGGGGCTCACCCTTGATCTCCAATAGCAGCTCATAGGTCTCCCTCACAGCCCTCTCATCCCCCTCGATGATGAAGGTCTTGGAGCCCTCACCGCCGTCTATGCCGCCGCCCCCTATCGGTGTGGCCTCGACGCCTGTCAGCAGCCTGAAGGCCTCTATCTCAGTGACGACCTCGCCGTGGACGATCATGAGGCCTACGGGCATGCCCAGTGAGATGTCCACTCGACCTATACCTGTTCTCGCCGCCACATCCTCCAGGGGGTAGGGAACCAGCTTCTCGAGGCCTGCGGCGATGATGAAGTGCACCCCCTTCGCTGCGAGGTAGCCTATGGCTGCACCTATTGTTCCACCCTTTGGGGAGCCGAGGAAGATGGCTGCAGAGCCATAGGGGTCGATGGCGTTCGCCCCCTTTATGAAGACATCATCCGAATCCATCTGCTCCAGAATGGCGATCAACTCTTCGAGGCCCATCGTCTTCACTTCGCCGTGGTCGATGACGTGGTAGCGGCCTCGGCCTTTAGGGTCGGTGACGCAGCATCCCCTGGCTGTGACGACGCCTGCTGTGAACATCCCCTTATCGATTTTGACGGCGAGGAGCTCCTCTAGGACGTAGCCAGTTGTCGTGCTGGTGGCTATGGCTATGATGCCCTCCCTCATGGCCCTCTGGACGGCTTCCATCTTGGCTATGGCCTTCCCTATCAGCCGCTTCCCCTCAGCGGGTGTCAGGGTGACCTGTAGCAGCATCCCCATAGAGTTGACCCCTGAGGATTAAATTGTTCCGCCTTATGCCTCGAACTCCCCCTCGGCGAGGGCCTCGGCGAGTATGTCTCCGAAGTCCGTCAGCTTGATGGCCTTCATCTTCGCCCCCTTCTCACTCTCTATGAGTCCCTTAAGCTCAAGCCTCTGAACGATTCGGCTGAAGCGGTTTCTCAGCGTCGAGGTCGCCTCATCGTATCCGAACCATCTTATGACCTCGCTGATGGATCCCGCTCGGCCTCCATGCTCCCTCAGGAGGACGAGCAGCCTCTTCTCCATCTCCCATTCACGCTCCTCATACTTAGTCCTCGGCTCAAGCCTGTAGCCTGGCAGCCTGATCTCTATTGGCTCAAGGCTGGGCTGATTTCTGGCCCTTTCAAACCACTCCTCAAACTCCTTCTCGCCGATCCTCCCCCGAACATACCAGGCAGGCCTCCTCGATGGAACGGTGTAGACCCTCGTATTCCTGAACATGAGGGCGACGGTCAGGGCGACCCCCTGAGCTACGTTTGTCGCTGAGGTGATGTCGATTAGAACCTCCTCCCCCTCATCCCTCGCCCTGGAGACGATGCCATAGAGCTTCTTAAACACATCCTTATGATCCATCGGGTCGTAGCCAACCATTATCGGGTCTAGGATCTCCAGCCTCCTCCTCAAATCCTCGGCGTTCCTCCTCGACATATAGGAGAAGACGGCGGTCTCATCCTCAGCCTCCACGTTGCTGTAGAGGAGGTAGAGCCGGGTGATCCCCATACGTCGACTCCAATACCTAACGCCGTCGAAGGGCCTCTGGAGATAGTTGCCCACAAGACAGATGATGACGGTCAAACATCCACCTCCATAACAAAAATCTGAGACAATCTAAACATCTCCCAGATATTCCTTAATCCTCTCATAATCACCTATCATAAAGAGTTTATGCGTCCTAGTACCCTTACACTTAAGCAAATCCAAGGCATACAATGCAGCCAAGAACCCAGATAACCAATTTCTGCCGACGCCAATAGCCCTCTCAATATCAGTTATAGATGCAATCGATTCCTTTTTAAGCAGGCTAATCACTTCTTTTAAAACGGCATGAGGATTATCGGTTCCAACCATCAAGATTCACCTCACATTCCCGCAAATTTGCATGCATGTATAGGTGCAGCCTCATTCCTAAATAGAGGTGCGAAAACTCTGCTTAAAAAAATTCCTGTAATGAAGTTAGGGAAGATGATTAGAAATGAAAGGAGAAAATGCTTATTTTAGAAGTTCGCCTCCTAGTTATCTTGCCGTTATGCATGTAAACAAATTTGCATGCAAGGGACGGTGGGCTATAGATGACTGAAAAAGTAAGGGTTTACACCCTCCCTCATTGCCCCCTCTGTGAGAAGTTGAAGGCGAGGTTGAAGGAGTTGAGTGTTGAGTTTGAGGAGGTTCCCTTCGACACCGATGTTCAGGTGGAGTTGATTATGAGGAATGTCTTTGGGAATCCGCCGATTTTAGAGGTGGGTTCTAGGGTTGCCTCCTCTGAGGAGTTGTTTGAGGAGGAGGTTTTGAGGGAGGGTGAGCTTAGGGAGGTTTTGGGCTTTGAGGAGGGGTAGGTCTCTTCCCGAGAAGCAGACGGTTCTGGAGCAGTTCTACAGGTCTGCCAGGACTTATCGTGGAATGCCGATGGTTAGGACTACGGATGGCTATCTGGTTCCCTGGAAGAAGGAGCGGATTGTGGAGCAGCTTCAGAGGGAGACCCAGCTGGCTGAGATCATCTTCGGCCTTGAACCCCTGAATGGGAGCTATGCCGAGAAGATAGCGGATGAGGTGGAGCGTCGAATCAAGAAGATGAGGCCAAAATTCGTAAGCGGCCCCCTCATCAGGGAGGTGGTGAACAACGTCCTCCTAGAATGGTCTGAGGAGGTTCCAGAGTTCGAGATTTATAGGAAGGTGCTGACGAGGGTTGGGGCGCCGGTCTATGACGCCTATCAGATCGATATTGGTCAGGGGTGGGAGGCGAGGGAGAATGCGAACCTCCAGCCCAACCCCGAGACGGTTCATAAGAAGAAGGCTGACAGGCTGAGTAAGGAGGAGTATCTGCTGCTGCTGCCCCCTCATCTGGCGACGGCCCATCATCAGGGGGACATTCACATCCACACGTTGGAGTATTTCGGCACCAGGCCCTTCTGCCAGGACTGGGATCTACGCTACTTCTTCTACTATGGGCTGCTGCCCGATGGGACAGGTTTCAGGAGCAGCGTCGCTGGGCCGGCTAAGCATCCCGAGGTGGCTGTCCTCCACAGCGTCAAGGTTTTGGCCGCCGGTCAGACGAATTTCAGCGGCGGCCAGGGCTTCATGTATTACACCCTCTTCCTCGCTCCCTATATGAGGGGTTTGAAGTATGAGGAGGTTAAGCAGCTGGCCCAGATGATGTTCTATGAGTTGACTCAGACCTATGTCACCAGGGGCGGCCAATTGGTCTTCAGCAACATCCAGCTCCCGATGGGAGTCCCGAAGATCTGGGAGGATGTCCCCATCGTCGCCCGAGGCAGAGTCGGCCCCGATGTCTATGGGGACTATGAGGAGGAGGTTCAAACCTTCTTCAGGGCCATCGCAGAGGTTGCCTATGAGGGGGACTATTGGGGTAAGCCCTTCAACTTCCCGAAGAATGAGCATTACATCAGCCCAGAGTTCTTCAAACCAGAGTATGATGATCTCTGGCTGCTAGTCCATAAGACCGTCTCGAAGTATGGCATACCCTACTTCGACAACATGCTCCCAGCCTATAGGGGGTATGGGAAGGGGGTCAGCTGCTACCAATGCTGCGCCTATCAGTTCTCCCTGACACCTGAGAGTGATCCAGCGTTTAAGGAGAAGCTCTACTTCGAAGACGGAATGCACTTCAGCCTCGGTGGATGGCAGGTTGTCAGCATAAACATGCCGAGGCTGGCCTATAGGGCGAGGGGCGAATATGACAGGCTGCTGGAGGCTGCTAAGGAGAATATGAGGCTCGCCGCCGAGGTCTTCAAGGTTAAGAGGCGCTGGATGGAGAGGGCGATAGAGAACAACCTCATCCCCTTCGCCACTCAGAGGCCTCGTGACCCGAGGACTGGTAGGAAGGCTCCGCCGGCTGTGGATTTCAGTGAGCTGGTCTATGTCATCGGCGTCGTCGGCATAAATGAGATGGTTCAATTCTTCACGGGTAAGCAGCTCCATGAGAGCAGGGACTCCGTGAGGCTGGCGTTGAGGCTGCTGCTGGATATGGAGAAGTATCGACGCGGATTGGAGATGAAGACGGGTCTGAAGCTGGTTCTGGCCAGGACTCCGGCTGAGAGCACGGCTCAGACCTTCGCTGTCGCCGATCTGCTTTCGCCGAAGTATAGGCGGTATGCGAAGCAGGTCATCAAGGGGGACTTGGAGCTGGCTAAGTCGATGGCGAGGAAAGGTGAGAGGGATCTCCCCATCTACTACAGCAACGGAACCCACACCTACGTCGGAGCCAAGATACCGCTGGGGGAGAAGATCGAGATAGAGCATAAGTTCTTCCCCATCCTCAGCGGCGGCAACATATTCCACATCTGGCTCGGCGAGGCATCCTCAGACCCAGAGGCATTATACAAGGTGACGAAGCGCATCGCCACCCAGAGCCAGATCGGGTACTTCACCTACACAAAAGACCTCACCGTCTGCAGCCGCTGTGGAACCACCTCCGTCGGCCTGTTGGATTCATGCCCCAACTGTGGAAGCAGAGAGATCAGATGGTGGAGCAGGATAACGGGATACTACACAGACGTAACAGGATGGAACGAAGGAAAGAAGCAGGAGCTTAAAGAGCGCTACCGTATTTCTCTATAAAGAGGCATTAAAACAAAAATCTAGAATTCTTCGGATTCCTCTTCTTTCTCCTCTGGCCCCTTCTCCTCTTCCTCCTCCTTCTCCCTGACAGCGGCGATCACATCGTCGATCCTTAGCACCATCGACGCCAACTCGGTTGCAGTCTTTATGGCTTGTTCCTTCACCCACGCTGGGTCGAGGACCCCCTTCTCAACCATGTCGACGATCTCACCGGTGTAGATGTCAATGCCCATCTTGAATCCGTCCTCCTTCTCATGCGCCGCCCTCAGGGCTACCATTGTGTCTATGACGTCGTGTCCAGCGTTCTCGGCGAGGGTCTTGGGTATGACCTCCAGGGCGTCGGCGAAGGCTTCGATGGCCAACTGCTCTCGGCCTCCAACCTTGACAGCGTAGCTCTTCAGCCTCCTCGCCAGCTCCACCTCGACGGCGCCGCCTCCTGGAACCACTTTTGGCTTCTGGATCACGTCTGCGACGACGGAGATGGCGTCATCCATCGCCCTCTCAGCCTCGTCGAGAACCCTCTCCAGGCCTCCCCTGATGAGGACGGCGACCGACTTGGGGTCTTTGCAGCCTTCGACGAAGACCATCTTATCCTCGCCGATCTTACGCTCCTCAACAACCTTAGCCCAGCCTAGGTCTTCTGGTCTTAGGTCTTCGAAGCTGGTTATGACTTCGGCTCCCGTAGCTCGTGCCAGCTTCTCCATGTCGCTCTCCTTCACCCTCCTCACAGCCAGTATGCCCTCCTTCGCCAGTAGATACTGAGCTATGTCGTCGATCCCCTTCTGGCAGAGGAGGACGTTTGCCCCAGCCTCCTTCACCCTCATAACCATCTTCCTAAGCATCTCGGTTTCTTGGTCTAGGAAGGCCTTTATGGCTTCGGGACTCCTGATCCTAATCTGGGCGTCGAATTCGGTCTTCTCTATCTCCATGGGGGCGTTCACCAGAGCTATCTTGGCGTCCTCAACCCTCTTAGGCATCGCTGGGTGGACTACCTCCTTCTCCAGGACGACGCCCCTTATCAGCTCTGTCTCCCTGAGGCTGCGGCCCTCCTTCTTCACTATCTGGATGTTATCCTTATCGACGTAGTTCCGCTCTCCCCGTTTCTCGACGATCTGCTTAACGGCGTCGATGGCGATCTCAGCCAGATGCTCAGCCGCATCTCCAAGGGCCTTACTGCTCATCGATGTCAGGGCCACCTTCTTCAGGAGCTTCCTATCCTCTGGGTCGACCTCAAGGGCGATCTCATCGAGGAACTCCAGGGCCTTCTCAGCCGCTTTTCTGTAGCCGCTGACGATGATCGTTGGATGTATATCATCGTCGAGGAGCTCCTGAGCCTTCCGTAGAAGCTCCCCCGTGAGGATTGTGGCCGTCGTCGTCCCGTCGCCAACCATATCCTCCTGGGTTTTAGCCGCCTCTTTGATCATCTTCCCTATTGGGTGTTCAAGCTCCATCTCCTCCAGCACAGTTGCGCCGTCGTTGGTCACCGTTATATCCCCAAGGCTGTCGACGAGCATCTTATCCATACCCCGTGGGCCGAGAGCCGTCTTCAAGGCCTCGGCCACCACGACGGCTACGGCTATGTTCCTACGCCTCGCCTCCCTGCCACGGCTCCTCTGGGTTCCCTCCTTCAGAATTAGGATAGGTTGACCGGTTGCGAGATACGCCATCCCACCTCACCTCCCTACAGCTCTGGGGGCTTCCACTCGGGTTTCTCCTCCTCCCCCTCCTCCTTCTTAGGAGGCTTCATCCGTTCAGCCGCTATGACGTCGTCGATCTTCAGTATCATCGCCGCAGCCTCCGTCGCCGACTTGACGATCTGCTTCTTCACAGACAGCGGCTCAAAGACCTCCAGCTTCTCCATGTCACCAACACAGCTCTCAAGGACGTTGACGCCCGTCCATATCTCACCCTTCTCATGTCTAGCCTTGATCTCGCTGAGCACATCGATGGGGTCTAAACCGGCATTCTCAGCCAGCGTTGAGGGAATTATCTCAAAGGCCTCCGCAAACCGTTCAAAGGCCATCTGCTCCCTACCAGGCAGTCCCACGGCAGCCTCCCTAACAGCCCTAGCGATCTCGATCTCGGGGGCGCCGCCGCCGGCTACGATCCTAGGCTCCTCGACGACATCCTTCACCACCGACAGGGCGTCGTGTATCGACCTCTCAGCCTCATCGACGATCCGCTCAGAGCCGCCTCTTATGAAGACTGCTACAGCCTTCGGGTTGCGACATCCCTCTACGAAGACCATCTTGTCCTCGCCGATCTTACGCTCCTCCACAACCTTAGCCCAGCCGAGGTCTTTGGGGGTTAGGTCTTCGAGGTTGGTGACTATGCGCCCCTCCGTAGCCTTGGCCAGCTTCTCCATGTCTGAGGACTTAACCTGCTTCACAGCCATGATGCCATATCTGGCGAGGAAGTGGGCCGCCACGTCGTCGATCCCCTTCTGGCAGAGGAGGACGTTGGCCCCCACCTCCTTGAGGCGCTCAACCATCTCCCTCAGCAGGTTCTCCTCCTCCCTGATGAAGGCCTCCATCTGCTCAGGGGTCTCTATATGGAGCTTCGCATCGAACTCCGTCTTCTTAACCTCGAAGGCGCGCCTTATGAGCGCTATCCTGGCATCCTCCACCCGTTTTGGCATACGTGGATGGATGACCTCCTTATCGATGACGACGCCCTCTATGAGCCTCGTATCCATCAGCGACTCGCCAGGCTTCTTCTCCACCATTATGTCGTCGAGGTCAACCTTGTATCGGTCTCCAACCTTCCTCGCGACGTGGAGGATGGCGTCGACGACGATGTCGGCGAGATGCTCCTTATTTGCTGAGACCAATTTGCTCGCCATGGAGGTCATCGCCACCTTTCGTAGATACTCCCTATCCATCGGGTCGACCTCGATGGCGATCTCCTCCAGCTTCTTCAGCGCCACCTCCTCAGCCTTCCTGTAGCCGTCGATGATGACCGTCGGGTGAACCTGCTTATCCATAAGCTCCCTAGCCCTCTTAAGAAGCTCGCCGGCGATGACGACCGCCGATGTGGTTCCGTCTCCGACCTCCTGATCCTGAGCCTTAGCCACCTCAACCATCATCTTCGCAGCCGGATGCTGGACATCCATCTCATCGAGGATCGTCCTCCCATCGCTGGTTATGGTGACATCTCCGAAGCTGTCGACGAGCATCTTATCCATACCCTTAGGGCCGAGGGAAGACTTCAGGGCCTCAGCTATTATGATGGCTGCGGCGATGTTATTCCTCTGAGCCTCCCTTCCCCGCTCCCTCCTCGTCCCCTCCTTGAGAATTAACACTGGGACTCCCGTCATCGCCGACAAAATGGGCACCTCCCAAAAATGGGCGACTGAGAGGCGATTTTTAAATCTTTCCTGAACTGTTCCAATTAACTAAAGGTTGAAACCTATCACAAGCCTTTTAATGGAGGATGTGGGGAAGGGAGATGGGATCATGAAATATGAGAAAAAGAATTATTCATTTGATTGGACATTTTATATATGTTGTGTTGTATTGTTTGCTGATTCTTTTCTGCATCCTCCATTACAACTCAGCTAATTTAAGGATATCATTATATTCTGGATGGGCGCTCTTGATCTTCGGGGTGCTACTCCTTCTATGGTCGAGCCAATCCCGTAGGGGAGGAGATATGAGAAGTGGTGGGGAGGGGGAGGTTTTCGTTGAAAGTGGCCCGTATGCCTTCGTTCGCCACCCTGAATTCCTGGGTCATATTTTGATAATCTCCGCCCTCATCCTCATGACCCAGCACTGGATTAGTTTAGTCATGGGTTTGACGCTGATTGGTTTACTCTCCCTAGCCATGACGATGGAGGAGAGGGAGAACATAGAGAAGTTTGGTGATGCTTACAGGGATTATATGGAGAGGGTTCCGAGGATAAATCTACCAGCCGGAATAATTAAGCGGGTGATCCGAAGGAGGAGGAAGTAAGCTCCTGGGCTTAGGGCTGATATCAGAGGTTTTATCCTCTAAACTTAATAGAGGATGAGCATCCACTATCGTGATGCTCCCCCTCCTAAAACCCTTCAGAGACGAGGCAAAAGCCAGGGAGATATGCAGCCTCATCGAGAAGCTCTCAGGGGATAGAGCCTACAGGATCGTCCACGTCTGCGGAACCCATGAGGACACCATAACCAGATTCGGCCTGAGAAGCCTGCTGCCTAGGAATGTGGAGGTGAGGATGGGGCCTGGATGCCCCGTCTGCACCGTCTCCCCAGGACACATAGAGAACGCCATCACCCTCGCCGAGGAGCATGGAGTCATCCTAACAACCTTCGGAGACATGGTTAGGGTTCCCTCGCCCCGAGGCTCACTGACGGAGGCGAGGGCGAGGGGAGCCGATGTTAGGGTTGTATACGGCATCCACGACGCCGTCAGGATCGCTGAGAAGACCGATAGGGAGGTGGTTCACTTCGCCGTGGGCTTCGAGACCACAGCCCCCACAACCGCCGCCGAGCTTCTGGCGGAGCCTCCGGAGAACTTCTCCGTCTACGTCGCCCATCTGCTGATCCCCCCCGCCATGCTCCACCTCCTAGAGCTGGGTGAGGCCCCGATAGATGGCTTCATAAACCCTGGGCATGTCAGCACCATCATCGGCGTAAGGGGCTATGGGGAGATCGGGAGGCGCTTCAAGGTGCCACAGGTCATCGCAGGCTTTGAACCCCTCGACGTCCTCATAGCCGTGGCCATGATCCTCAAGCAGATCGCCGATGGCAGAGGCGAGATCGAGAATGAGTATAGCAGGGCTGTGAGATATGAGGGAAACGTTAAGGCTCAGAGGCTGATGGATGAGGTCTTCAAGGTTGTCGACGCAGCTTGGAGGGGCATAGGGGTCATAAGGAGTTCTGGGCTGGCCCTGAGGAGGGAGTTTGAGGAGTATGACGCCTCAAAACGCTTCGAGCTTGAGGCGTCGGAGAGCTATGAGATGCCGGAGGGATGCCGATGCGGAGAGGTGTTGAGGGCGTTAATCTATCCCTGGGAATGCCCCCTCTTCCAGAGGGCCTGCACCCCCGAGACGCCCGTCGGCCCCTGCATGGTCTCCCGTGAGGGGAGCTGCTATATAGCCGCGAAATATTGTGTAGAGGGGTGAAGCCGTGACCCTCGCCAGGGTTCACATCTACGTCTCAGGTCGAGTTCAGGGAGTCTTCTACAGAAGCAACACGAGGAGGAAGGCCCTGGAGCTAGGGCTGACGGGATGGGTGAGGAACCTCCCCGATGGGAGGGTTGAGATCGTCGCCGAGGGGGAGAGGGAGAAGCTTCTAAGCCTAATAGAATGGTGTAGACGCGGCCCACCCCTCGCCAGAGTTGAAGGCGTCGAAGTCGAGTGGGAGAAGCCAAGAGGAGAATTCGAATCCTTCACCATCAGGTGGTGAGGGTAGATTTATCAACTGCGCGGGGGAGATTGAAAGCTGTAAGAGGTGTAGAGAGTGAAGAGGGTCTACGACTTCGAGGAGGGCGGAAAGGAGATGAAGGCCCTCCTCGGCGGGAAGGGGGCAGGCCTCGCCGAGATGACGAAGCTAGGCCTCAGGGTTCCACCAGGCTTCACCATCACAACGCAGACCTGCATAGAGTTCTTCAAGGCCGGAGGGAGATTCCCCGACGGCCTATGGGAGGAGGTTCTGGAACACCTGAAGCGATTGGAGGAGAAGACCGGCAAACGCCTCGGAGACCCTGAGAATCCGCTGCTTGTCTCCGTCAGAAGCGGCGCCCCCATCTCCATGCCTGGTATGATGGATACGGTGCTCAACCTCGGCATGAACGATGAAGTCGTTGAGGGCCTGGCCAAGCTGACGGGAGACCCACGATTCGCCTATGACGCCTATAGGCGTTTCATCACCATGTTCTCCGATGTCGTCATGCATCTTGACAGACATAAGTTCGAGGAGATCTTCGAGGAGGAGAAGCGGCGTGAAGGCGTGAAAGAGGACCCAGAGCTGAGCGTCGAGGGCCTTAAAAGGGTGGTGGAGAGGCAGAAGAGGCTCTATGAGGAGTTGACGGGTAAGCCCTTCCCCCAAGACCCCTATGAACAGCTGAGGCTGGCCATAGCAGCCGTCTTCAACTCCTGGAACAATCCGAGGGCCGTGAAGTATAGGGAGATTGAGGGCATACCCGATGACATGGGGACAGCCTGCAACATACAGACGATGGTCTTCGGAAACATGGGGTGGGACTCTGGGAGCGGAGTCATGTTCACCAGAAACCCCTCCAACGGGGAGAAGGGCCTCTACGGCGAGGTTCTCTTCAACGCCCAGGGGGAGGACGTAGTCGCAGGCATCAGAACCCCACTCTCAATAGAGGATCTCAAGGAGGTGAAGCCGGAGCTTTACAGGGAGCTGGAGGAGGTGGCTGAAAAGCTTGAGCGTCACTATAGGGATATGCAGGATGTCGAGTTCACCATAGAGAGGGGCATCCTATACATACTGCAGACGAGAACCGGAAAGAGAACTGCGAGGGCGGCCATAAAGATCGCTGTGGATATGGTTAGGGAGGGCCTCATAACCGAGAGGGAGGCCATACTGAGGGTTGACCCAAAGCAGGTGGAGCTTCTGCTACATAAGACCGTCGACCCAGAGGCTGAGAGGAGGGTTATCGCCAAGGGTCTACCGGCCTCGCCTGGAGCAGCCGTAGGCAAAGTGGTCTTCGACCCGAAGGAGGCTGAGGATTGGAGGGCTAAGGGGGAGAGAGTCATCCTCGTGAGGCCTGAGACGACTCCCGAGGACATCGGAGGGCCCGCAGTTTACTTTACCGTACGGGGTGCCCTTCCTTTCGGGTTCGGTTTTTTCCTTCTTGGATTTACAACCGATCTTTTGGACGGATATCTGGCCCGCACCCGGCGGGAGGTCACCCCCATGG
>JAPDJB010000079.1 GCA_029259285.1 Candidatus Bathyarchaeota archaeon
AGAAGTTGTGGTAGTCAGAAAAGAAACTGTTGGACACTGTGACCAAAACGGCTTGTTTTCCTTCAGAGAGAAATAGTAGGGTGTTTAAATTTGAAAGAAGCTGGGAAATATCGATGTAACAATGTCCAAAAATATATTCTGATGGCTTTACTGAAAGGGGGATCGTTGAGTTTAAAGGAGGTGGAGAAAAGAACATTTGTCTTTATCTATCATTTTCACGGATTTGGGTATAACCTACATGAAGAAGTGGAAAAAAGGGTATTTAGTTTTCTCTCTCGGTTTGGATATCAACCAAAAGGGGGTTATTCTGAAAGAATGAAAAAATGGCGTGAAAAGCATGAAAAACAAATTAATTTACAGCTGGAATGCGAAAGTCTAATTGAACAGGGAATGCTAAAGATAAACGAGGAAAATAGGTATGAACTAACTGAAAGGGGGAGAAAAGAAGCTGAAAAAAGCGCAAAGGAAATGGAAAAAACTAGAGAAAAATTGTTAAGCCCAATAGCAGCCGCAAGAAATACGTTCGTAGCTGATCTCTTTCTGGCTGTAATGAAACTCTTAGCTGGCTTCCTTAGCGCCAGCGTCGGTTTAATTGCGGATGGTGCAGACGCTGCTGTAGATACAGTTTCCGCTTCTCTTGTATGGGCTGGAATAAAGTTCAAAAAGGAATTTTTAGGAACCTTGATCATCATTTCAATGATGTTTATAACCTCCATTAGCGTTGGATATGAATCGATAACCAAGATCATAGATGCTATAACATCTACAATATCGCCAATATCATTGCCTTACCTAGTTGTTGCAGTTGAAGGGATAGCACTTGTAGTGGCGGCTATTCTGCATTTTTATCAACGTTATGTAGGAAAAAGCAATGGAAATTTAGCACTTATTTCTCAGTCGATCGACTCCAAAAACCACATCTATGTCTCAGCTGCGGTTATCGTAGGAGCCATTTTCTCAGTCTTTGGGATACACTTTGTCGATGCATTGATTGGAGCGTTTGTCGCCACTAGAATTCTTATAGATGGATTTGAATTATCAAAAGAGGCTCTCTCTTCCATCAGGGGAGAAGAAACCGATTTCTCCAAATATGAAATACCACTCGAAAGGCATTGGCATCTAAGTAAACTAGAAACCTTCAGAACTTGGATCCTGTATTCGATCAGAGAGGATAATCTAAACACAAAAGAAGAATTAATCAATTCATTGGAAAGAACCTTCAAATCAAATTATATTTCCATACCGAGTGATTTCAGATTCAATATTGATGAAGAATTTGATTTTGAAAAGGAATTTGATTGTCTCATCAAACCATTATTGAAGGAAAAATTCATAATTAAAAAGGGTGAAAGCTTTATTTTAACAGAAGATGGCAAAAGTAGAATTGCCCGAATATTCAAAAGAATAAAATATAGTCAAAGTAAATAACCATACATTCGATAATAAAAAGTGAAAGATGAGTTTGATTGTTATAGGGATGTCGTTTATTTCACCTTCATATATGAGCTCCTTTTCATACTGTTTGAATGTGTATAGGTCGAATGGTAAATTTGTTAAGAGTCGGTGGAAATCATATGAGTCTTCGCTACTTCAGCCTCCACCCTTATGATGCGTTTCAATACCCTCGGAGGATATCGATATAGGAGCCGATGAAGGGGTTGGAGCCGCCCTACGCCTAATGGCGGTCAAGGCATAGGCGCCGATGACTGCGATGATCATAACAGCCCGCAACTTGATGGGTCTCTCCGCAGTGAGGGTTCCCTGAGCATTATTAAGGGAAATTTTCATCCTATAAAAACCTGCGGCAGATGATCGGCATGCGCCTGTAATCTTCTCGCTACCACTTATAAAATGGAGTTTGAACGTGATGTGTCATCCAACCCTCCGCACTATGAAGAAATCTCTAAAAAGGATCAGGTTAAGCGTCTCCGATAATATCTAACATTCTCGCCATCTCCCTATAGCTCTCAAGAAGCTCGTATTCAGGCTGCATAGACCTCCTGAAGGGAATGCCTCTGCCGGTTTTCTCTATATGCCTCAAGCCTTTGAGGAGATCCTCGGCGTCCTGTGGCGGTAGGGAGAAGATTATCTCATCGTCCCCCGCCATCGCCCTCGCCCTGTCGCCCATGCAGGGCAGCGTAACCCAGCATCTCCCCGTCTTCAGCGTCGGCACAACGGCGTAGACGCAGGCGGCGTGGCCGCTGAGCTTGACGTCGACATCCAATCCGTCTCTATATGCGATGCCGAGTAGTAGAATCGTAAGCTGAGCCGTGTTGCAGTAGATGGCGATGACGTGGGGTTCAAAGGGCGCTGAGGCGAGGGGGGCTGAGAGGACGCCTATGTAGCGTCCAGGCTCCAGCCGTGGGAACTCCCTCGAAGCCCAGGTGGCCCCCGCCTCGAGGGTGGCGACATCCTCTGGATAACGGTTATGGCCTTCTAGGAAGAATCTAGGCGGCGGCTCCAGGCCGTAGCCAATGACTGGTTCGGGGCACCACATATCCTCTTTCAACTCCGCCACCATTAACCCCTCGCGTCTCGAGGTGGCGAAGGCCTGGCAGGTTGAGAGGTGATATCCCAAATCCCTTAGGGGTCTCAACGCCTCACCTGGTATCTCATCCTCCGACTCCAGAAGCTTTATGGCGAGGGGGTAGGTCTGAAGCCTAAGCTGACGCTCTAACCGTCTATTAAGCTCCCTTAGAGCGTTCATCTTCCTATTTAGGCCTCAGAGGAGATAGGGCTTCCGGTCAGCCCTCGGCCTCTCCCCTACGGATTATGATGGCGTTGAAGACGATGTTATTCGGGATCAACACCCTCGTCGAGTCATCCACGGATCTTATCGCCGTGTGCATTATGCCTATATCCTCGACGATGCCCTCTCGAGGTTCTCCGGCTGAGCGGTTATAGATGATGACGTGATCACCGATCCTGAAGGGGCGGGTTATGGCGAGGAATATCCCTGAGACGGCCTGCGTCAGAACGTTCTGGGTGGCGAAGCCCATGACGAGGCCTGAGAAGGAGCCGATGGTTATAGCGGCTGAGGGATTGACGTTGAAGACGGAGGTCAACGTCGACAACAGAACGGCGACCCCAGCGATCCTGGTGATCGCCCTCAGCGACCCAGCCGTCCCGATATCTGAGACCTCCAGCGTCGATAGATAGACGGCCTCAGCGATGGAGCCCACAGCCTTATAGCCGAGGATGAGGATGACGGCCGCATCGATATAGCCTGAATAACCTATTAGAGGAGATAACATCTCCACCTCGGCCAGTAGCCAATCGAATAGGAGTATCACGGCGACAACGAGAATGGAATAGGCGACAGCCTTCAACACGCTTCTCATCCAGGCCTTAGCCAAGGTGTAACCCTACACCTCTACCTCCAGGGGCCTTAAAAAGGTGAGTCCGATAGATTTAATCGATTAGGAGTCTCCCTTCTCTAGGTGTCCCTTTTGGAGAGGACTGTTTGGATAGTTAGGGATCACCTTCGATGCACCGGCTGTCGACGCTGTGAGATCGCCTGCAGCCTTCATCACGAGGGCCGCATCTGGCCTGAGGCCTCTAGGATTAGGATCTTCATGCCCTTCCCAGGCGTCGAGGTCATACACCTCTGCGCCCAGTGTGATGACTATCCCTGCGTGGAGGCATGCCCCGTCGAGGCCCTAAGGGTTGATGAGAAGACGAAGGCCGTGCTCGTCGACAGGGAAAGGTGTACAGGCTGCGAAGCCTGCATAGAGGCCTGCCCAGGGCAGGTTCCCTTCCTCCACCCTGGCGACGGTAAGGCTGTCATCTGCGACCTCTGTGGGGGAGACCCTGAATGCGTGAAGGTCTGCGTGGAGGCCGGCTATAGGGCCATCTATGCCGTGGAGGAGGAGGTGAATGTCAACCGGAAGCTCTTCGCCAGACCACCCCTGGAGGTCGCTCAGGATATAGCCGTCAACCTCTACGGGGAGAAGGGCCTAGAGGTGATCTGATGCCGAGGGGATATGCGGGTAAGATTCTAGACGTAGATCTCATCGAGGGGCGGATAAGGGAGGTGAAGCTCCCATGGAAAACCCTAGAGGACTTCTTCGGTGGAAGAGGCCTAGCGGCGAAGATACTATGGGATCGCCTCGGAGACCACTGGAGCGAGGTCGACCCCCTCGGCCCAGAGAACCTCCTCATCGCCCTCACAGGCCCCCTAACGGCCTTCTACCCTGGCTCAAGAGTCTGCGTCTCAGGTAAGTCCCCGCTCAGCAACGGCGTCGTCGGCTCAACGACGAGCACGGAGTTCGCCATGGAGCTTAAGGCAGCCGGCTACGACGGCGTCATAGTCTCAGGTCGAGCTGAGAAGCCGGTTTATCTATTGATCACCGATGAGGGATGCGACATCAGGGATGCAGGCCATCTCTGGGGTAAGACCGGCGAGGAGACGATTAGGCTTCTGAACAGGGAGGTTCGGGAGGAGCTCCAGAGGTCTCGTAGGGGGCCTCAAAGGGAGCCTGGAATCCTCTACATAGGGCCTGCGGGGGAGAACAAGGTTAGGAACGCCGCGGTGATGACGAAGCTCTTCCACGCCGCGGGATATGGAGGCTACGGCGCCGTCATGGGATCAAAGAATCTCAAGGCCATAGCCGCGAAGGGATTCAGCCCCCTACCAGAGGTGGCGGCCCCTGAGACCGTGAGGATCCTATGGAGGGAGGTTCACAGGGAGCTGATTAAGAGGGATAGGATGCGGAGATGGGGAACGGGATACGGTGGCTACTACGTGGCTGCCGACACCAGCTCGGAGCCGGTGAGAAACTGGCAGGAGGAGTGGCATGATGAGCGCCGATTCGGAGGCCCCAACTTCCAATTCAGGTTCTGGGTTAAACCCTATCATGCCGACTTCAACTGCACAACAAGCTGTATGAAGATCAGCTGCATCAAGACGGGGAGATGGAAGGGGGACATAACCGACATGCCCGACTATGAGCTTGAAGCCTATCTTGGGCCGAATCTCGGAATCTTCAACCCTGAGGATGTGGTTCACCTCAGCGCCGTCATCGACAACCTCGGCCATTCAGGCATCAACATCGGGAACACCATGGCCTTCGCAGCCGAGCTATATCAGCGTGGCATCCTAACCGAGGAGGACATCGGCTTCAAACTTGAGTGGGGAGACGCAGAGGCCTTCGACAGGCTGGCCCACATGATCGCTAGGCGGGAGGGTATAGGAGACATACTGGCTGAGGGAACCTATAGGGCTGCGCTTAAAATCAGTGAGATGAAGGGCGTCGATGCGCTGAGATACGCCGTTGTGGCCAAGGGGATCGGCATAGGAGCCCACGGCATCAGAAGCGGAAGGGATTATCCCGCGATCCACTCCTACTGCTGCTCGGTTCAGGGTGGAGACCACACCTCCATCGCCTATAACCCGATTGATCACATGAGGAGCGAGCTGACGACGATCCTCCACGACTCAGGGGTCTACTGCATGTTCAACATATATCCGCCAGGCGTCTTCGACCTCCTATGGGACTTCTTCACCGCCGTCCGAGGCTGGAGGCTAGACCCTGAGGAGTGGTATTCGACGCAGGCGAGGCGCATCATCCACATCCAGAGAGCCGCCCTACTCCTAGGCGGCCCCGATGTCCGCTGGAGGCCGTGGCTCGACGATGTGAATCCGGAGAGGTTCTATGAGCCTCTCCCCACGGGGCCATATAGGGGGATGGCGCCTGGGAAGGGTCGCGTTGAGGAGGAGGTGAAGAGATACTATCAGCTTATCGGCTGGGATGAGCGGGGCATACCGAAGTCCGAGGAGCTCCAGAGGCTGGGGCTAGACTCGGTGAATAGAAAGCTGGAGGAGATCAGGTAGACCCTAATTTTTAAGGCTTCTCTAAAGCTGATTAGGTATCTTCTTGAGGGCCTCCTCAATCATCTCCCTGAGCTGCCCCTCGGATTTCGCAGCTATGTCGCTATGTATGGCCTCGCCCCTGTGGAATATTATGTAGGTTGGGACGCATTTGATCCCATATCTATAAGCCGCCCTCGGGTTTCTGTCGACGTTTATGGTGACGATCTTCATCCTACCCTTATACTCCTCCCTCAGCTTCTCCAGGATATACTTCTCCTTCTGGCATGGTGGGCACCATGATCCCCAGAACTCAACTAGGACTGGAAGCTCTGACTTCAAGACCTCCCTATCGAAGTCTCTATCCCTTATTTCCATCTCCGCCCTCCCCACCGCCTATGGCCTCGACGGCTCTCTCAACCTCCTCAACCTTAGATACGGGGAATCTCTCCCTATCAGTGATCAGCCTCGGCTTAAAGCCCCTACGCCTCCTAGTTCCAGGCCTATAGACTTCCAGCGTCTCGACGACCTTCTTCTCGCCGCTCCACCAGGTTCTCGGCCTTATGAGGTGGGCCACCTTCCTGATCCTCTCGACGATGTGGGGCTGAGTTAGGAGTTCGAACATGCGTCTGATCTCCACCTCCAGCGGAACCTTCGGCGTGAAGCCGAGCTCGTTTGGCAGCTTCGTCGAGACCACCTCGAAGGGGTGGTAGTCGGCTTCAACCCTCGGATTCTCAACCCTTTGAATCTTCACGTCATAGCCGAACTCCGCTGCCACCCTTGCGACGGTCTCAGCCAGCTCGCTCACCTTATGCAGCCCTGAGACCTGGTTTACGACGTCATACTGACCTGGCTCCGGCGGCGATGATATGAGCCTCACCATACACTCCATCGCATCCTCCAGGGCTATGAATCCCCTGATCTGCTCCCCCTCTCCATAGACCGTCAGGGGCATGCCGAGGATCGCCTGGGCGACGAAGCGGTTTACAACGGTTCCAAACCACTCATCGACGTCGAGTCTGGTTCTCAGCCTTGGATCTGCGGCCACCTCATCCGTGTGGACGCCATAGATGACGCCCTGCATCACGTCGTAAGACCTAAGCCACCAGTATTTGCAGGCCTCGTAGATGTTGAAGGTGTCCTGAACCTTGCTTACGTGGTAGAAGCTGACGGGGTCTCGGGGCGTCAACTCGCCTCCGAGGCTCCATTCACGCCCCCTCCATCTTAGAACAGCATCGGCTGGGAAGAGGCCTTCGAAGAGGGGTCTACCCGTCAGCGGCGCCCCATATTCGCCTAGGGTTCCCAGCTTTATCAGCGATGACTCTGGGCATATCTCCTTCATGAGGAAGAGCAGTCCAAGGGTTCCTATGACGTTGTTATACTGAACCTGTATCGCATGGTTGCAGTCGATCATGCTGTAGGGGGCGCTTGGAATCTCGCCGTAGTGGACGATGGCCTCTGGCTGAACCTCCCTCATGAACTGCCCCAGCTTCTCCCTGTCGAGGATGTTTATCTCCCTGAATTTGATGTCTATGTCCAGAACCTCCTTAGCGGCCTTCAATCTCTCCTCCATGGGATAGATCGGCACGACGCTGTCGGTTCCCAGCTCCCTAACCATCTTACGTCTGAGGAAGCAGTCTACTCCGCTGACCTCGCATCCGAGGGCTCCCAGCTTGAGGGCCAGAGTCCAGCCTAGGTAGCCGTCTATGCCGAGGATCATCACCCTCATGTTCTCCAGTAGGTATCCATACTTCGTCGGCCTCCACTCTGGGCACTCCTCGAAGGTTATCGTAGGCTCGAAGTGGCCGAGGTCTGGGAGTCTGGCGCATTCGATGAGGAGGCCCTCACGCTCTATTCTCCTCCTTATGGCCTCTAGGGATTGGCCGCAGGCCCTGAAGTCGACGTTCCCCTTCAATATGGCCGCTGGACAGTTCCAGCAGGTTTTATGGGCGTTATGAAGTTTCAACTCGGCTCACCCTCCATAAGCCTCTGGAATAGGGGGAGGACATCCTCTATTGAGGGGCTTTCAGGTAGGGCGTCCCTCTCGACGCCTCTGACGTATAGAAGTGCATCCCACTCCGTGTGCTTCCCGCTCAGTTCCCCCTCCTCGAAGGCCTCCTCCCTGAAGAGTCCGGCTCTGAGGTTGAAGCCCTCCTCGGGAACCAGAACGAGGTCTGGAGCCTTATCCACGGCGTCGCCGTGATAGAGTTCCTCCCGCCTATATACCCTCCTAATCACCCTCCTCCCCCTCCATCTGAGGTCTTGGAGGAGCTCCGTCAACTCCCCCAGAAGTCTCTCCTCGTCGCCCTTCTCGACGGAGCCCCTTGGATAGTGGCCAACTCTGTTGAGGTATATGCGTGAGGGGTCGAGGGCGAAGGCCTTGGTGCCATGTCTGATGGCGTTGTAAGACCTCTTAGGCTCATTCTCCAGCTTTAGGTAGCCCCAATCCTCCAGCAGTCTGTTCAGGTTGACGTCGACCTCTAGATGCTCCATGCCGTGATCCGAGATGATCATCAGCGCATCATCCTCCCCTAAGAGGTTTACGACCTCGCCTATGGCCTCGTCGACATGTCTGAAGTATTCTAGGAACTCCCCATGCCACTCATGCCCCTCATCCCTATAGGCGTCCCAGAGGAAGTGCTCCAAGCGGTCTGTTCCGGTGACGACGAAGATTAGGACATCCCATTTGAGGCGCTCCACGAGTCTACGGCAGACCTCGACTCTAGTCTTCAGGGTTTCAGCCAGCTCCTTGAAGAGGAGAAGCGGCGAAGATGAGGCCCTAACATAGTCCACATCCACCTTATAGTTCAGCTCTCGGAGCTCCCCTAGGAGCTCCCTTGGATATACGGCCCTCTCCAGGTCTGGGGCGACGAACCCTGAGATGAGAACCCCATTCACCTCCCCAGCCGGATAGGTGGCTGGTAAGTTTATGATGACATATCTCCTCGATGGGTCTCTCCTCCAGAGGGGTGGAGCCCTCAGCCACCTCGAGCTGTGATATGCGACGACGTAGGTTCCTGGGAGGAACTCCGTGTAGCCGTAGACTCCGTGGACGCCTGGATTGGCTCCCGTCATCATTGAGCTCCAGGAGACCGCTGAGACCGCTGGTATGGAAGACCTCATGGGTTTGAGGACTCCCTCGTCGAGTAGCTCCCTGAAGTTTGGCATGACGCCTCTATGAGCTAAGTCCTCGACGAGTCCATGGGGGACGCCGTCCAGCCCTATTATGGCCCCTCTACCCAATCCTCCCTTCCTAATTGAGAGGTATGCGATGCCGATATAAATGTTACCACTCATAAGTGATTAATTATATGAATCGAGAGCGCATATCAACATGGAGGCCTACGCCTATCGCATCTTGGCGAGCTGTTCATCGAGCCATAGGAGGAGTATCCCGAGGAGGATTGCGATGAGGCCCGCTATGGCTGGGTTTCCCCTGAGGTTGTTGATGAGGTGGAGGGCTCCATAGGATGCTGCGAGGGCGACTCCGCCGAGGATTAAGGCGTCGAGGAGGAATCTCACTAGGTGGTAGAGGGTTCTTGGGATCCTCATCTGGATTATAGTTGACTCGTATCCTAAAACGTCTGTCGATGATTGGGGCCTCAGCTTAACTCTGATCGCTCACACATCGCCTAAATGCCTTCACATCATCGGCCCCATGGATCTCGGTTTGGGCTGTTAAAAAGGCTTCACCTTATAAGTGGCCACCACTTATAACGGGTTTCACTCTACCTTAATCGGCGTCCCCTTAGGTCGACGTCCCTCCTTCTTTTTCTTCAGCACGACCTCTAGGACGCCGTTCTTATAGGTTGACCTGGCTGAGTGTTCGTCGACCCTCGCTGGGAGCTCCAGCTCCTTGTAATACTTCCTCGTCGGCGTGTCGACATCGATGGTTAGGCTTCTCTCCGTGGCATAGAGCCTTATATCCTTCTTCTCAACCCCTGGCAGCTCTGCGATGACCTTCACCGTATCCTCATCCTCCAGGACGTCGACGAGGGGCTCCCTCTGCTCCGTGAGGTGGAGGGGCTTTAGACCTGGGAATCCTGGCTTGAAGTTTCCAAACTCCCTTATTATGGGCTTACCATCAGGCCCTATCCTTATGGAGTATCCATAGACGAAGGGGCCATACTCACGTCTTATTGTTCCGTCTGGAAGCCTGAACTCCCTCACCATATCCCGTGGTATTGAGCCCTCGATCTCCTTGAAGGCCTCAGCCATCTCCCGCTCCATCTCTTCTATCATCCGTTCGATGTCTGGGAAGAAGAAGCGCCTCCTAAACCTCCTAAACCACTCATCCCACATGGACAAGATGCTACACCACATCTATGGGTGATTTGACTCCATTTAAAGGCTTCCACCTCAACTTCTTTAAATCGGGCTGAGGAGAGTTTGCTGGGAATCTTGAGGACGGTGCTCGTCGCCTATGGGGAGATATCTCTGAAAAGCCCACCCGTTAGGAGGAGATTGGAGAGGATTCTAGCGAGGCAGATAGCCTCCATGCTGAGGAGGAGGGGTCTCGGAGAGCATAGGGTGTATGGGGGATATGGCCGACTATATGTGGAGGATGCAGGCCGAGAGGAGGCTGAGGCGGTTGCCGAGGTCTTCGGCGTCGTCTCAGCTATGCCAGCCTATAAAACAAGCGCAGAACTCGAATCCATAATTGACCTCGCGGTGAAGGTGGCGGAGGAGAGCATCGGAGACGGAGAATCCTTCGCCGTCAGACCCAAGGTGGTTGGGGAGCACCCCTACACCTCCAGCGACATCGCCATCGAGGTTGGAGACGCCATCCTACAACGTCTAAGCCGTAGGGGAGTCCACGTTGATCTCGAAAACCCCACCGTCACCCTATACATCGAGGTTCGAGATAGGGATGCCTACATCTACACAGAGGTGATAGAGGGCTTCGGCGGCCTCCCCTATGGAACTCAGGGTCGATTGGTTTCGTTGCTGAGCGGCGGAATAGACAGCCCAGTCGCCGCCTGGATGATGATGAAGCGTGGAGTTGAGGTCTATCCCCTCTTCATGGATCAGAGGCCCTACGTCGGCGAGGACTACGTTGAGAGGGCCGTCGACGCCTTCAGGGTGTTGAGCCGATACATCCCAGAGGAATCCGAGCTATACGTAGCACCCTTCGGGGAGGTGATGAGACGCATCGTCGAGGCTCCAAAACCGAGGTTGAGATGCATACTCTGTAAGAGGTCGATGTATAGGGTGGCCTCAGCCTTCGCCGAGGCGATAGGGGCGAGGGGCCTAATCACCGGCGAGAGCCTCGGACAGGTTGCATCCCAGACCCTCGACAACCTCGCCATCCTCGAAGAGGCCGCCTCACTCCCAGTTCTCAGACCCCTCATAGGCTTGGATAAGGTTGAGATAGAGCACATAGCCATGAGAATCGGAACCTATGAGGTCACAGCTAAGACGGTTCACGGCTGCACCGTCGTCCCAGATAAGCCTGCTACCAGAGCGAGGCTGGAGGTTGTGAGGGAGCTGGAGGAGGAGCTGGGGCTTCCGGAGCTCTGCTCCGAGGTGGCTGAGGAGATATACAGCCTATCGAGGGGGAGGGGACACCCTAAATAGTGAGCTGGATTATCACCCCTTGTATGAGGCTTAGACTCATCGCCTCAACACCTGACATCGAGGCCCTCATAGCGGCGGCCATCCTCACCACAACGGGCTCAAAACCCTCTGAGGCCTATGAGGCCCTGAGGAGGCAGCCGAGGAGGGCTGAGAGGATCGTTGAGAGACTTGAGTTCCATCATGGAAGCGTCTTCGAGCATAACAGGCTATGCTGGCTCCTTGAGGCTGAGGACGAAGCCATACTGGAGCTGTTGTTGAGGAGTCGATTCTTCCAACTCTCCAGGCTTGGGGGGAAGAGGTGGCTGATGAGCGCCAACCTGAGAACTGTCATCGAATACATTAGGCAACATAGAGACCCCATCGCTGAGGCCCTCCTTGAGTCCATAGGGGAGGTGGCGCCAACCGTCTATAAGCGATTGAGGGGGGAGACTTCCAAATGAGGGTGAAGCTCCTCGCATACATACCATCCAGGGAGCTCCTAAACATAGCTGGAGAAATGTCAGATGTAGAGCTCCTAAGCCATCTGGCTTACATCTTCGCCGTAGAGGGTATAAGCCGTGCATGCAGCCATCAACTCGTTAGGCATAGGGTTGCCTCCTACTCCCAGCAGAGTCAGAGATACGTCGAGGTTGAACGCCTAAGGGATTATGTCGTCATCCCCAAGACCATCGAGGGGAGGAGACGGGAGATCTTCGATGCTCTAATAGAAGAGGCCAGCAAGGCGTATAGACAGCTGATCAAACTCGCCGTCCCGAGGGAGGACGCCAGATTCGTGCTGCCTAACGCCACCGAGACCCATCTAATGGTGACGATGGACGGCCGATCACTGCTCCACTTCTTCGGCCTCCGATGCTGCCTCAGGGCTCAATGGGAGATCAGGGAGGTGGCCGATGAGATGCTCAGGGAGGTTCGGAGGGTTGAGCCTCAACTCTTCCGAGGGGCCGGCCCCTACTGCTATCAACTTGGCTACTGCCCCGAGGGGCGCTTCACCTGTGGTCGCATGGAGGAGGTTAAGAGGCGTTACAGCTCACTGGGATATGGGGGCTGACCGGAGTGGGGAGGGCCGAGTATAAGGTTCCAGGGGGTAAGCTCATAAGGGTGAGAGTCGAAACCGAAGCCGGTAGGGTTAGGGGGGTGAAGTTTACTGGGGACTTCTTCCTCCACCCCGAGACCGATCTGGAGGGGTTGGAGCATCATCTCATCGGCGTCGAAGCCGATCCAGAGTTGATGAGGGAGGCCATCACAGGATTCTTCGAGGAGCGAGGGACAATTCTCGTCGGCGTCTCCCCCGAGGATTTTGTGAAGGTCATCCTGAAGGCCCTCAGGGCCTAACCCTATCCCTCATGGAGGGTGGGACGCATCTCCTCAACCTCTCTATGGCTCTGAGCTTCTCCTCCCTGCCAAGCCTCGCCTCCCCTATGCCCTCACGCAGTATATGTATGGCCTCATCCATCGCCCTCCTATCGACGGGGAAGGGGACGCCATCCTTCCCGCCGAAGGCGAAGCTATACTTCACGGGGTCCCTCCAACTCGCCTCCTCTCCGTAGATGAGCTCCGCCACAAGGGCCAGCCCCCTAACCGTAGAGGGGCCTACACCCCGTAGGGAGACGAGCTCCTCATAGTCTCTGGGCTGAAACTCATAGGCTCTCCTTAAGGCCTCCCAGTTTATGCTCCTCGGCATCACCAGATGCCTCGGAGCCTCTCCGCCTATCCACCGCTCCAGAGTCGTCTGGAGGCCAGGGGTCTCAGCTATCAGCCTCCTCAGCCTTCGAGGCCCCTCCCTGACGATGTCGACGCAGGCCCTTCGATTTCCCTCGCTACTCTTTGATGTCATGTCAAGCGTCGACTTCAGCCTGGTGTCGCAGAGGATGGCGCTGTGGGGTTCAACGATGAGGCTGAGGCGCTCCATGGGCCAGTGGTATCGCCGTGCGTTTCCAAGCTCATCGTTCATACCCTGCTGTATGACGATCCAGTGTCCATGCTCATCGAAGATGAAGGCGTGATGATAGAGGCTGTAGCCATCCTGGATTAGGGCGTTGTCAATCTTAGCCGCCATCCTGCTGGCGTATTGGAGCTCCTCAACCCTATGGCTGGGTAGACCCAAAACCTGGGAGAGGGCCTCGATCTCCTCGGGGGTTCTCCTCGACGCCTTGCCCTTGCCACCTGCGATGGCGATTCCCATCTCCCCTGGCTCTATGGCCTCCTTCAGGGCTGCGCAGGTAACCGTCGTCGTCCCACTTGAATGCCAATCATATCCGAGGACGCAGCTTAGGGATTGGAAGAACCAGGGGTCTGACAGCCTACGTAGAAGCTCGTGGACGCCGTATTCGTCGACGATTATGGCGACGATGCACTCAGCTAACTTGACCATTCTGTTGAAGAGCCACCTAGGCGCCCTCCCATGGTGGAGGGGGAGATCCGCATAGCCTTTGAGCATCCGAGGGCAACTCGGATGGAGGAGATAAAAATCTTCCCAGACACCCCTAATGGGGAGGGATGGGTGAAAGTTAGAGCCTCGACAACCTATAGGCGAGGGCTGTGAAGCCGAGGGCTGCGGCCTCAACGTCTCTCAGCGATATATGCTCATCGGGTTGATGGGCGAGGGAGGGGTCTCCAGGGCCGAAGCCTATGCTGGGTATTCCAAGCTCGCCGGCTGTTGCGACGCCGTCGGTGCTGAATCTCCAAACAGTAGTCTCAGGCCTCCGACCGAAGGCCTCCTCCAAGGCCCTTAGGCTTTCCTTCGTCAACCAGTGATCTTGAGGCGTGATCCATCCAGGGAAGTACTCCTTCACCCTCATCTTATAGCCTGTGTAGCAGGTGTATTCCCTCTCCATCAGCTCCACCTCCACCCCTTGCGTCAGCCCTCTAATCTCCTCCACAACCTCCTCAGGCTTCTCCCCTGGTATGAGCCTTCGATCTATGGTGATGGTGCAGAGGTCTGGTATGATCGGCCCTGAGCCTGGGCTGCATCTGATGTCTGTAACCGCTATTGAGCCAGCCCCGAGGATTGGATGCCTGGGAAGCCTCAGCTTCCTCAACCTCTGTAGGAGGGGTATCATCTCATAGATGGCGTTCACCCCCAGCTCTGGCATGCTGGCGTGGCTTGTCACACCCCGTGTCGAAGCCCTGAGGACGCATCTCCCCCGCTGTCCGAGGCTGAGCTTGAGGTCGCTCGGCTCACAGATGACGGCTGCATAGGGCTTTCTACCCAGGCTCTCTATGATGTGTTTGGTTGCCACGCCCTCCACGGTCTCCTCATGGACGACGCAGGAGACGATGATCTCAGCCTCGACGTCGGGGATGGAGCATCCATAGATGAGGGCTGCGAGGCCCCCCTTCATATCGACGGCTCCACGGCCATAGAGGACGCCGTCGACCACCTCTGCCCCATAGGGTGGATGACTCCAGCGGTCTGGGGAGCCTGGCTCGACGTGATCCATGTGTCCATCGAAGAGTATTAGGCGGCCTCCAGCTCCCCGCCTGCCGATGACATTTCCCATCTCATCGACCTCAACCTCATAGCCGACCTCCTCCATCTCCCCAGCTATGATCTCGGCCACCTCTCCCTCACGGCCTGAGAGGCTTGGGGTGCTTACAAGACGTTTAAGGAAGTCGTGGAGTCTTGGTTTCAGCTCCCTAAGCCTCTCAGCGTATCTATTCAGGCCTCCGCCTGATGACCCTGCCATATCTGTTGATCTCCCCCCTCCTAATCCTGGTGCTGGAGATGGGCTTCCCATCCTCCGCTAATACCATCTTGATGCAGAAGACTAGGAGGGGTCTCAAGCCCCTCTCAACTCTCAGCCTGTTGATCTCATCCGCCCTAGGCTCCGTCTCCTCACTTACGATGATGCCCTCTATCTCGCCGTTTTCCACAGTCGGGCCATAGGGGTCATTTATGGGTATGATCTCAGCCCTATCGCTGTATCCCCGCTCCTCCAAGAACCTCTTGAGGGCTGAGTACCGCTTCTCAAAGGGGTCGAAATAGTGGTCGTGGAGTCTCCTAGCGAACTCATCCGTAGTCAACCCTATGAGGACTCGGTCAGCTACCTTGAAGGCCTCCTCCAGGAGCGTCTGATGACCCTTATGTAACAGGTCGAAGGTTCCCCCAACGGTTACAAGCTTCAACCGCCTATCAACCATCTAGACAGCTCCTGAATCTCCATAACCGATGTCTCATCCCAATTTTAACTTTTAGGTTCCCAATCATCACAGCTGGTCGATAACCTAACTCGAATGGCCGCATGGCGGGTCCCGATATGGTCTCAAGCCTCATAATTTGAGCTGAGTATTCTAATCGCCGATGTAGGTAGTGCTATAATGTTAAATAACCCTCTTTACTCTTCCCCTTGGTGAGAAGGTGAATTCTTTTAGCGTTGAAAGATTCATGGTTTATCAGGGTCGTAGGCTCTATGGATTCAGGGTTGAGGGCTTCTCCAAGCCTGGGATAATCGCCGCCATCGCCTCCCTCATCGCCGATAAGGGGCTTGACATCACCTATTTCTCGACGACGGGGACGGTTAGGAGGGGTGAATGGGGTGGAGGCATCTTCTTCATCGATTTCACGGGGTCGGATGTAAGGCCTGAGGATCTCGCTGAGGGGCTTAAGTCTCTGGAATTCGTTGAGAGGGTTGAGGTGATCAAACCGAGGTTTGACGGCTTCATAGTTGATGAGGTATCCTTCCCCATAATGCTCGGCCCTCATAGGGCCATCATCCTATCCGAGCCTGCTCTAAGGGGTTTCCTAATCGACTTCAGGGAGCATCTGGGCAGCGGGGGTGAGGCTATGCTATACCACATCGGCAGAGCCGTTGGGGCTGAGAGGGCGAGGTATGTCAACGAATTGGCCGAGAGGATCGGGGTCTCAAAGCTAGAGGATAGAATCACTATAGGCGCATTACTCTTCAAGTCCCTGGGATATGGAATCCCCGAGATATTAGAATTCAGGGAGCATCTCCCCTATCTACGGGTTAGGGTCTATCGCTGTATAGAATGTGAGCTGGGCGGAGGGGCAGGTCACCCCTTCAGCCATTACATCAGGGGCATACTCGCTGGATATGCATCGGAGATCTTTAAGCAGGATCTCCTCGCCGTTGAGACTAGATGTCTAGCCCTCGGGGATCCCCACTGCGAATTCGAGGTGAAGCCTAGGGAGGCCGCATCATCCCTAGATGTCTAGCACCATAACCATTAAAGCCTCATAACTCCATTAGGGGGTTATGACGTTGACCCGAGAGGATCGCAGCAGCCGTATCTCAGGCTTCTATAAGAAGCCTGTGGAGGAGCGGATCCGCCTCGTCTCGGAGTTTGCAGGCCTCTCCGATGAGGATGTCATCCTCCTCCGCTCTGGTGGTGGTTTAAGCCTCGACATCGCTGACAGGATGATAGAGAATGTCCTAGGCCTTATGGCCTACCCCTTCGCCGTGGCCGTCAACTTCAGGATCAACGGTCGGGACTACATGGTTCCCATGGTCTTGGAGGAGCCTTCAGTTGTGGCGGCCGCCAGTAATATGGCGAGGTTGATGAGGGAGGGTGACGGCATCAAGGCGAGCTGCACCGATCCGGTGATGATCGGGCAGATACAGGTCGTCGACATCCCAGATATGGAGGAGGCGATGGAGGCCGTGAGGGGGGAGAGGCATCGCATCTTGGAGCTGGCGAATGAACAGGATCCAATACTGGTCAAGCTGGGAGGGGGAGCTAAGAACCTAGAGTTGAGGAGACTGGAGACGGAGAAGGGGGAGATGCTCATCCTCCACCTCCTCGTCGACTGTCGAGATGCGATGGGGGCTAACGCCGTCAACACCATGTGCGAGGCCGTCGCCCCCCTGGTGGAGAAGCTGACTGGAGGCAGAGTTCTCCTCCGCATAATCTCGAATCTAGCCGATAGACGCATCGCCAGGGCTGAGGCGGTGGTGAGGAAGGATCTCATCGGCGGAGAGGAGATTGTCGATGACATCGTTAAGGCCTGGGCCTTCGCCGACGCCGACCCCTATAGGGCTGCGACCCATAATAAGGGCATAATGAATGGGATCATCGCCATCGCCCTCGCCACGGCTCAGGATCACAGGGCCATAGAGGCTGGAGCCCACGCCTACGCTGCGAGGACGGGTAGATATAGGGCGCTGAGCAGATGGTGGAAAAACGAGGATGGAGACCTCGTAGGCGAGTTGGAGCTTCCCCTCGCCGTAGGCGTCGTCGGTGGAGCCACGAGGACTCATCCCATGGCCCGATTGGCGCTGAAGATCCTCGGTGTCTCAACCGCCAGAGAGCTGGCCGAGGTTATGGTCTCCGTCGGCCTGGCTCAGAACCTCGGAGCCCTGAGGGCGCTGGTTCAGGAGGGCATTCAATATGGCCATATGAGGCTTCACGCCAGGAATCTCGTCGTCATGGCTGGAGCTGAGGGAGATCTAATAGATAGGGCGGTGGAGGAGCTTGTCGCATCTGGTGGTAGGATCACCTTCGACAGGGTTAAGGAAGTCGTGGAAAGGCTGAGGGGTGAGAAGCGATGAAGCCCTGGCTCCTAAACCTCCTCGCCTGCCCCATCGATAAGCATCACCCCCTGAAGGCCTGGTTCTTCAAGTGGGAGACCCCACGGGAGGAGTTGGAGAGGCTCTTTTCAAAGGCTGGAGTCGCCGTTGAGGAGTATGAGGCTGGATATAGGCAGCTGGCTAAGCAGCTCCTCGATGGAACCATAAGTCCCGAGGCCATAAAGGCCATCACGGATTCAACGGGCTGTGAGGCTTCAATTAAACTCCTAGAGGAGGCCCTCAAAGCCCTAGATCGCCTCACCAACTCCCTAGACAAATCTCCAGAGGAGCTGCTGAGGGAGTTTCCAGGGGAGATAGACAGCCTATATCGATTCCTCAACCTCACCGAGGTTGAGGTCGGCCTACTATACTGCCCAAAGTGTGGTCGATGGTATCCGATCGGCAGCTCCGTCGAGTCGGTGCCAGAACTCCTCCCCGACGAGCTGAGGGATAAAGAGCGAGATCTCTCCTGGATGGAGCGGTGGAGAACCCTGATACCAGAGGAGATAGCTGAGGGCGGTAAACCCTTCAATCTCAGCGATCGAGGCTAGCTTAATTGACTCATGGGAGTCGGTAACATAAAGTTTATATAGGAGAAACTTTGGGTGTGTAATGCCCCCGAGTGATTGGTCTTCTGATTTTAGATGAGGAAGACTTGACGGTGGAGTAAGGGATAGTAGTTGAAGGGGGATGAGGCGAGATAGGTCTGGGCGGGAGGATGTCTGCCCCGAGTGCGGCAGCAGAAATCTCATTCATGATGAGGAGTCTGGTGAGGTTATCTGCGGAGCCTGCGGCCTCGTGATAAGGGAGTCCCTCATCGATGAGGGGCCTGAGTGGAGGGCCTTCACCCAGAGTGAGAAGGAGGCTCGAAGCAGAGTTGGAGTCCCGCTGACCTACTCGGTTCATGATAAGGGTTTAACAACCATGATAGGGCGCGTTGGCCGTGACGCTATGGGGAAGGAGATCCCCTTCAAGACTAAGCTTCAGATGCTGAGGCTTAGGAAGTGGCATATGAGGTCGAGGATACATAGCTCCATGGATCGAAACCTCGCCCAGGCTATGGCTGAGCTGGATAGGCTGTCGGATAAGCTGCATATCCCCTCATCGGTGAAGGAGAAGGCTGCCATAATATATCGTAAGGCCTTGGAGAGGGGGTTGGTGCGGGGGCGCTCCATCTCAGCCATAGCGGCGGCATCCCTCTACGCAGCCTGTAGATTGACTAGGACTCCCAGAACCCTTAGGGAGGTGGCTGCTCAGAGTCCGATGGATAAGAAGGAGATAGCTCGGTGTTATCGGCTTCTACTCCGCGAGCTTGGACTTCAGATGCCTGTTCCAGAGGCCGAGTTGAGGGTGCCGAAGATCGCTGCTAAGGTCGGTGTGGGCGAGAAGACGCAGAGACTGGCCATCGACATATTGAGGAGGGCTGAGAAGCTGAAGACGACGGCCGGCAAGGATCCCATGGGCCTGGCCGCCGCAGCCCTCTACATCGCATGCGTCCTAAACAATGAGCGGAGAACCCAGAAGATGATCGCAGACGCCGCAGGTGTGACGGAGGTCACCATAAGGAATAGGTATAAGGGTTTGAAGAAGGCCTTGAACCTCGACATCTAATTAGCTTCTCCGAGAGGTTAAAGAACTGATTTATATCACTGTCACCAATAATTTTTGAGGATGAGGGAGAGGACGCTGATCCTCTGCATCGACAGGGATGACGATATAGGTAAGAAGGCTGGGATAGAGACGCCGATCCTCGGAAGGAAGCGGAATC
>JAPDJB010000015.1 GCA_029259285.1 Candidatus Bathyarchaeota archaeon
ACGCCTCTGAAGCCTACGCCTGGCTTCAGCATCCTATGCGCGGCGACGTTGCTGCTCCCCCCACCCTTTGGCATGGCCGTCAACCTTAGCTCATCCCCCTCCACGAGGTCTATGTAGAGAATGGGGACATGCCCCTGGAGGCCGACGTTGTCTCCGGTGTTCCCCTCGAAGAGGTCAACTGCGTTAGGCCTGAGCGGGATCTCCCTCGTGGCCCTCCTCGTCGCCTCTATGAGGATGTCCTTAAGCCTCGACCTTATCGGAAACTCGTCGCCCAGCTCGATTAGGAAGGCGACGATCCCCGTGTCCTGGCAGATGGGCAGCGAACCCTCAGCGGCCAGCCTCGCATCCTCGAGGATGTTGCTGAGCTGGGCCTTACCGATGTCCCCCTCCATCTCCTCCATGGCCTTCCTCATAGCCTCTATGTAGGGCTTGGGGAGCTGCGTCGAAGCCCTACGGAGGAGCTCAACAGCGGTCTCCAGAACAACCCTCTCCAGCTCCATGGATCTCACCTCAGCGACGCCTTTAGATCCTCGAGGCGTTCCCACACCTTCCGCTTCACCTCCTCGGTGAGGTTGCCTCCATATGTGTCTATGGTGACTATGAGGGGGCCGAAGCCCTCAACTTCGAAGACCCAGAGGCATTCGGGCATGCCAAGCTCCTCAAGCCAGTAGACATCTCTGACGGCCTTGATCCTCTCAGCGGCGAGGAGTGCCGCTCCACCTGTGAAGGCTGCGTAGACGCATCCATATCGTTGACAGGCCTTGGAGGTTCTCTCCCCCATGCCTCCCTTCCCGATGATGACTGCAGGCCTGAAGGCCTCTATGAAGCTGTCCTCGAATATCTCCATCCTCATCGAGGTCGTCGGCCCAGCGGCGACGACGACCCACCTATCGTCTTCCCTCCTCACTATCGGGCCGCAGTGGAAGATGGCTAGTCCCCTGAAATCTATCGGCGGCTTCTCCCCCCTCTCATGGAGCTCCAGCGCCTTCTTATGGGCCTCATCTCTCGCCGTCACCATAGTTCCATCGATGTATAGGATGTCCCCCACCCTCAGCCTCCTGATCTCCCCCTCCGGGATTGGCGTTGAGAGGTGATACTCCATCTCGACACCTCCATAAATAGCTCTCACCTCAATAAATGAGCGTTTCCAATCGATTAGGGAAAGACGTATATTGACTTCATGGTGAATGATATAGAAAATGCCGTTGGGATCGGGGGAGACCCTTAGGCTGGGAGAGGAGCTGAAGCCCTTCCGTGAACGGGTTAAGGAGCTGAGCGGGGAGGATGTAGGGCTCTGCTATCAATGCGGAGCCTGCAGCTCCGGATGCCCGCTGACCGATGAGATGGATCTGCTGCCCTCAACCGTCATGAGGCTCGTCCAGCTCGGCGTAGAGGATGTCTTGAACTCAAAGACGATCTGGATATGCAGCTCCTGCTTCACATGCCAGGTTCGATGTCCGAGGGGCATCGACGTCGCAAATGTGATGGAGGCGTTGAGGCAGCTGGTTCTTAGGCGTAGATATGATCGGGTCTCCATCGACATCCTCACCCAGGAGGAGTTGAGGGAGCTCCCCCAGATCGCCCTGGTGAGCTGCCAGAGGAAGTTGACGGGGTGAGCTGCCCTGAGGTTTCCATACTACCCTGGATGCACCCTTAAGACGGCGGCTCGGAGCTTCGAGAGGTCAGCCCTCGCCGTCTCCAAGGCCCTCGGCATAGAGCTGGTGGAGCTCCCTAGATGGAACTGTTGTGGGACGGTTCACGCCCTCGCTAAGGATGATGTGATGCATCACCTCGCCCCCATAAGGGTTCTGTTGAGGGTTGAGGAGGCCGTTGATGCTGGACTCGTCGATGAGCCGAGGGTTGTCACCCTCTGCGCCATGTGCTACAACACCCTCAAGCGGGCTAACCACCTCTACCGGAACGACGCCGATAAGCGGAGGGTCATCGAGTCCATAATGGAGAAGGAGAGCAGACCCTACGGCGGCAAGGCTGAGGTCATACACCTACTCCAGCTCCTAAAGGAGGTGGGGTGGGAGAAGGTCTCAGAACGGGTTGAGAAGCCCCTCGAGGGCTTGAAGATCGCACCCTACTACGGCTGCCTACTCCTGAGGCCGAGGGGCTTCGGCATCGATGACCCAGAGGAGCCGAGGATCATGGAGAGCCTCATAGAGGCGCTGGGAGGTGAGGTCGTCGATATACCCTTCAAGTCGAGGTGCTGCGGAGCCTATCACACAGTCTTCATGAAGGAGGAGGCAGCCGAGCTGTCCTATAAGATTTTGAGGCAGGCCTCCGAGATGGGTGCCGACCTCATAGCGCTCTCCTGCCCCCTCTGCATGTTCAATATGGCCGATAGGAAGAGCCTCATCGAGAGGCTCTTCAGAGACTTTAAGGGGATTCCCGTCCTATACTTCACACAGCTTATGGCCCTCGCCTTCGGCCTCGAGGAGGAGGCCCACCTCGATGAGAACAACCCCGATCCCAGACCCCTCCTGAGGGAGAGGGGTCTATGGAGGTGAAGCCGATGGAGAAGGAGGGGAAGATGGTCACCATATATGTGATGGGCAAGAAACACCGAGTGCCAGCTGGGCTAACCATAATGAAGGCGATGGAGTACGCCGGATACCAGCTTCGCAGAGGAGTCGGCTGCAGGGGGGGATTCTGCGGAGCCTGCGCCACACTTTATAGGGTGAAGGGGAGCTACAAGCTCCAGGCCGCCCTAGCCTGCCAGAAGGTCGTCGAGGACGGCATGTACATCGTCCAGATACCTTTCACACCGGCTGAGAAGAAGCTCTATGACATAGAGAAGATTAGGCCGACGCCCAACGTCTTCGTCGAGCACTTCCCAGAGATCACCCGATGCCTAAGCTGCAACACCTGCACTAAGGCGTGTCCCCAGGATTTGATGGTGATGGACTACGTCCAGGCTGCCCTAAGGGGTGATATAGAGAAGGTTGTTGAGTTCTCCTTCGACTGCATCGCCTGCGGCCTCTGCGCCATCAGATGTCCAGCTGAGATCGTCCCCTACCAGGTGGCTCAGCTGGCGAGGAGGCTATACTCGAAGTATATCCTCGGCTTCTCAGAGGAGGTGGAGAAGCGAGTCGCCGAGGTTGAGGAGGGGAAGTTCGACGAGGAGCTTGAGCAGCTGAGGAGGCTGCCGCCTGAGGAGCTGAGGAAGCGTTATGAGAGTAGGGAGATAAGGGTGTGATGCCTATGGAGGAGTATCCAGGATACCCGGAGGAGATGTGGGATTCCCTAAGGATGGTTGAGGAGACCCGAGATGAGCGGATAGGGAAGACCTATCCCCGAATGTCGGAGGAGGAGAGGGAGCGCATCCTCAGGGAGTGGCATCCAGACTATAAGGAGGGGGCTAAGCGCCCCCTGAGGATAGGCCCCAACAAGGGGATGATGGTTCCCCATGAGGTGGCCGACATCCTCGAGGCTCACCCCCTCATCACCCCAGATATGATAGACCTCTCCGAGATCGACTACGACGTCGACGTCCTCATAATAGGTGCCGGAGGCGCCGGGCTGAGCGCAGCCCTCATAGCATCGGAGCACATCGATAAGGAGGGCATACTCCTCGTTCAGAAGCTGAGGCTTGGAGACTCGAACTCCAAGATGAGCCAGGGAGGAATCCAGGCGGCCCTAGGCCTAGATGACAACCCCGTCCTCCACTTCCTCGACATAATGGGTGGAGGCCACTTCGCCAACAACCCAGAGCTGGTTGAGATACTCGTCAAGGAGGCTCCAGACGTCATCAAGTGGCATCAATCCCTCGGCGTCCTCTACGACAGAAACCCAGATGGAAGCATAAAGCTCTCCCCAGGAGGTGGAACCTGCCGGAGGAGGATGCTAAGCTGCAAGGACTATACAGGCCTCGAGATAACGAGGGTTCTACTCGACGAGTTCCTGAACAGGGAGATACCCTACCTCGAATTCACATGCGCCGTCGAACTCCTCACCGATGAATCAGGTCAGGTGGTCGGCTCAGTTCTCTACGACCTCGACTCAGATGAGTATCTCATCGCAAGGGCCAAGTCGACGATCCTCGCAACCGGAGGATATGGCCGACTACACATCCAGGGCTTCGAGACCACAAACCACTATGGTGCGACCGGCGACGGCATAGTGTTGGCATATCACGTCGGCGCAGAGCTCCGAGACCTCGATGCGACGCAGTATCACCCAACTGGGGCCGCATGGCCGGAGCAGATCGTCGGACAACTCTGCACCGAGAAGCTGAGAGGACGTGGAGCCCAGCCTGTCAACCGCCTCGGAGAACTCTTCGTAAACCCCCTCGAGCCACGGGATGTGGAGGCAGCCGCCATCATAAAGGAGTGCTATGGGAGAGAGCTCGGCGTCACAACGCCGACGGGTATGAGGGGCGTATGGCTGGATACGCCGCTTATCGACATCATCAACGGTGAGGGAACCATCGAACGGGAGTTTGCTGCGATGTATAGAACCTTCAAACGCTTCGACATCGACATACGCAAGGAGCCCATACTGGTCTTCCCGACGCTCCACTATCAGAACGGAGGCGTCATCATCAACGCAAGATGCGAGACCACCGTTCCAGGCCTATATGCGGCGGGGGAGGTCTCGGGGGGAGTCCACGGCAAGAATAGGCTGATGGGGAACTCACAGCTGGAGCTCTACGTCTTCGGGAGGAGAGCCGGCAGATTCGCAGCTGAGAGGGCTAAGAGGGTCAACGACGGGAAGCCGACTCTGAAGCATGTGGAGCGATATGAGCGGTGGCTGAGGGAGGCTGGCATAGAGACCGATAGGAGGGCGCCTATACTGCTTCCAGAGTATAGGGGGAAGAAGACCCTCGAGCATCATATAAGGCTGCTCTAAGCGGTGAGCCTATGAGCGGGGAGCCCAGGATCGGGGTCTGGGTATGCGAATGCGGGGGAAACATAGGGGACTACGTCGACGTCCAGAAGGTCGTCGACGCCCTGAAGCCTGAGGTGGCGTATGTAAGGCGTGAGCGCTACCTCTGCTCGAAGCCCTCCATAGAGAACATCAAGCGGACGGTTCAACGCCTCGGCCTCGAAAGAGTTGTGCTCGCCTGCTGCACGCCGAAGATGCATAGGGAGACCTTCGCCTCAAACTTGGAGGAGGTAGGCCTAAACAGGGCGCTGCTGGAGATGGTCAACATCAGGGAGCAGTGCAGCTGGGTTCATAAGGATGACCCCGAGGGGGCCACCCATAAGGCCCTAGACCTCATCCGAGGAGGCATCGAAAGGGCGAGAGTCTCAAAGCCCCTGGAGGCTAAGAGGGCGAAGTCCATACCCGAGATTCTCATCATAGGGGGAGGAGTCGCAGGGATAACGGCCAGTCTAAGACTCGCCGAGTATGGCCTCCGAGTCCACCTCGTCGAGAAGAGGCCGAGCATCGGCGGCCACATGATACAATATCCGAAGGTCTTCCCAACGCTGGATTGTAGCCAGTGTATATTGACGCCTAAGATGGCGAGCGTCTCAAACAACCCAAACATCGATCTCATAACCTACGCAGAGGTCGTGGAGGTCTCAGGGGTTCCAGGGGAGTTCCATGCGAAGATCAGGCTGAAGCCGAGGGGCGTAGACCCCGAGAAGTGCATCGGCTGCGGGAGCTGCAGCAGAGTCTGCCCCGTCGAGGTTCCCAGCGAGTATAACATGGGGCTGGGGGTGAGGAAGGCCGCCTACATCCCCTTTCCACAGGCTGTCCCCTCGGTCTACACCATAGACTTCGAAGCCTGCACCCGCTGCGGCAAATGCGTTGAGGCCTGTCCGAGGGATGCGATAAACCTAGACGATGAGGAGCGCATACTGGAGCTGGATGTTGGAGCCATAATCCTGGCGACGGGCTTCGAGCTATGCGACGCCAACGGCCTCCCAAGATATGGCTATGGCAGATATCCACAGGTCATCACAAGCCTTGAGATGGAGAGGATCCTCGATGTAAATGGCCCGACGGGTGGGCAGCTCATCAACCCAAGAACCGGAAAGGAGTTTAGGAGGGTGGCCTACATCCTCTGCGCAGGCTCAAGAGACACGGAGAACGGCAAGCCCTACTGCAGCAGGATCTGCTGCCTCTACGCATTGAAGCAGGCCCAACTCCTCCTCGACAGAGGCGTGGAGGTCTGGATACACTACATAGACATAAGGGCCCCAGGACGACGCTATGAGGAGTTCTACCTCGAGACGCAGAGGAAGGGAGCCCTCTTCGTGAAGGGGAAGGTTGTGGAGCTAATCCCAGAGGGAGACCGAATCATCGTGAGGGGCGAGGATATGATGCTCAACCGCATCGTCGAGAATCCCGTAGACCTCGTCGTCATCTGCCCACCCGTCATCGTCACCGATGAGACGCATAAACTTGCGGAGATGCTCCGCATACCCGTCGACGAGGATGGTTTCATATTGGAGAGGCATCCTAAGCTCGACCCAGTGGCGACGAAGAGGGATGGCGTCTTCGCCTGTGGAATGGTTCTGGGGCCGAAGGATATCCAGACAACCACAGCCGAGGCTGAGGCGGCGGCCATGAAGGCCGTCAACTTCCTCTCAGCCGAGAGGCTGATAGAGCCCAATAAGGTTTACCTCATCGACCCAGAACTCTGCGACGGCTGTGGAGAATGCGTTGAGGCATGCCCGGAGGCGGCCATAAGCATCGTCGAGGGGAAGGCCGTGATAAATGAGTTGCTCTGCAGCGGCTGTGGAGCCTGCATACCCACATGCCCGAAGGGCGCCCTCGATCAGCAAGGCCTCACCGAGGAGCAGTTGAAGGCTCAGATAAGGGGAATCCTAGAGCGCTCTGAGGCTGAGGTTAAGATACTCGCCTTCGTGGAGGGGGAGGTCGCCTATACGGCTGTGGACCTCGCAGGCCTCGCCAGGTTGGAGTATCCCAGCAGCATACGCATCATACCGCTGCCATCGATGAGCAGGCTGAAGCTGGAGCACATCCTCTACGCCTTCGCCCATGGAGCCGACGGCGTGATGCTGCTGGAGGCCCCTGAGCATGAGGGCCCCTATGGTAAGGCCCATGTCATCTCTGAGGAGAGGGCCGATGAATATCGATGGGAGCTGGAGGATCACGGCGTCGACAGCGTAAGGCTTTGGTATAGCAGGGTCTACGTCCCAGATTGGAGGAAGCTGAAGAAGGTCTTCACCACGTTCCACGATATGATCGCCGATGAGGGCCCCCTCGACGAGGAGATCCGCATCCAGCTGAGGGAGGAGCTCGGCTAACCCCCAATTATATAAAGGGTTGGCTCACCTATATCGGAGGTAAACGGTGGTTTAGATGAAGAAGGTAACCAAGGAGGAGTTGTTGGAGAAGGCCTCCAGGTGGGGTAAGATTGCGCCGCCATACCACGCCTTCTATCAGGGGAAGGTTGAGGTTATGCCTAAATGCGCCATAAGAACCCTCCAAGACTTCTCAATATGGTATACGCCTGGGGTGGCAGCCATCTGCCGCCGCATCGTTGAGAATCCCGATGTCGCCTTCGAGGAGACGAGTAAGTGGAACTACGTCGCCGTCGTATCCGATGGAACGAGGGTTCTCGGCCTCGGGAACATCGGCGGCCTCGCCGGCCTACCCGTGATGGAGGGGAAGGCGCTGCTCTTCAAGTATCTCGGAGGCGTCGATGCATTCCCCCTCAGCATAGCGACGAAGGACGCTGAGGAGATAATACAGTTCTGCAAGTGGATCGAGCCAACCTTCGGGGGAATAAACCTCGAGGATATTGAGAAGCCTAAATGCTTCTACATCCTCGATCGGCTGAGGAAGGAGCTTGAAATACCGATATGGCATGACGATCAGCAGGGAACCGCCCTCGTCATCCTCGCCGGCCTGATAAACGCCCTCAAGATAGTTGGAAAGAAGATGGGGGAGGTTAAGGTGACATTCATCGGAGCTGGAGCCGCCTGCACAAGAACCTTCTACGTCCTAAAGGCCGCAGGCGTAAACCCAAGCCATGTCATCATGACCGATAGTAAGGGAATCCTACATACAGGTAGGGAGGACTTGAAGGGGACATATAAATGGGAGCTGGCGGAGCAGACCAACGCCGAGGGTAGGACTGGAGGCATAAGGGATGCCCTGAAGGGTAGCGACGTCCTAATCGCCATGTCAAGGCCTGGGCCTGGGGTTCTGAAGAAGGATGACATAGCCGTTATGGCTGATGACGCCATAGTCTTCTCCTGCGCCAATCCAATCCCAGAGATATGGCCCTGGGAGGCCAGGGAGGCTGGAGCTAGGATAGTCGCCACAGGTCGATCAGACTTCCCCAATCAGATAAACAACAGCCTCGGATTCCCAGCCGTCTTCAGGGGAGCCCTCGACGTCAGGGCTAGAACTATCACCGATGAGATGTGCATCGCAGCAGCCATGGAGCTGGCGAAGTTCGCCGAGGAGAGAGGCCTAAACGAGAACTATATCATACCGACGATGGAGGAGTGGGAGGTCTTCCCACGTGAGGCTGTGGCAGTGGCCCTCAAAGCCATGGAGCAGGGCGTCGCCAGGAGGAAACTGAGCAGAGAAGAGCTATATGAGAGGGCCACCAACATCATAAGGCGAACACAGGAGATAGTGAAGCTGCTGATGGAGAAGGGCTATATAGCACCCCCACCGCCTCCATCCGCCTAGAGACATCCTTTTTATCACCCTCACCTCTTTAAATCCGAGATGCCCTACTGCGTTGAATGCGGCGGGAAGCTCACATGGGATAGACGTTTGAAGATGTATTTCTGCCAGAGCTGCGGCCTCTCCTACACTGAGGCTGAGCTATCCGAGGCTCTGGAAAGGCTACATTATATGAGGGACGAGGATGAGAGGAGTCGTAGATACAGGGAATACCTAGATTGGTGGCTCTCGAAGAAGGATAGGTCACGTAGGTAGCAGCTCCTCCCTTTTTAATGTTCATATTCCAGTCTTCAGCCCATCGCCTCGCCCCTCCCCTACCTTGAAGTCTTCCACCCATCAATATGGGCATCCTCCCTATAGGCTGCCTATGTCATCCATCCTCCACCTAGCTATAATCTGCTCAGGCGTCGGCTAAGCCGTGGGGCTTCTCCCAGGTGGAGGCCATCGGAGCGGTCGTGGGACTCCCCAGATCTATTAGGTGGGCTATGTCGACGGTGGAAGGAGATGATTTAGTAGCGTGGATCTGGATGCCTGGCTGTTGAACCCCCTGAATATATCGTATATATTTTGAGGCTTGAAATACTGATTTTAGGCGCTTGACTTTTAAAGGCGTCTCAAATTAATTGATCAGAGATGGCCTTTCCCGTCGAGAGCGAGAATAGGGCTATGAGGAGCATGTTCATGCTCTACCAGGATCACGCAAGGCTACTCCTAGACATCTTCAGGAAGATCCTGGTTATGCTGGAGGCCATAAACTCCGATGATCCCTGCGACGTGAAGGGGCTGTTGGGGGAGCTGGAGGATCTCTATAAGAAGTCCCTAGAGCTGAGGGGGATGATGATAAAGGAGTTGAGGGAGGTCGGCCCCTTCCTCGTAGCCAGGGGAGACCTCTACATGCTGACGGCTAAATCTGGTGAACTCATCGATTACATCGAGGGCGTTGGAACCCTTCTAAGGGACATCGTCGACAGGGGATGGAGGATTCCACGGGAGGTGTCGGAGGGCCTCATGGAGATAGCGGAGGAAGTCTTCAACGCCCTTAAAAGACTTAGAGAGGGTTTTCTAGCCCTCTCCTTCAGCCCTGAGAAGGCCGCTTCCATCGTCGAGGACATCGACGAGGAGGAGAGAAGGGTCGACTCCCTCTATAGAAGCCTAGACCTGAAGATCATAACCAGCGGATTGGAGCTCCCCCTAATGCTCCTCCTCAGAGAGGTGGTGGAGCTCCTAGAGGGGACTATAGACAGGGTGAAGGAGGAGGCAGATCTCATCAGGATTATGGCCCTATAGGTGTCGAGGTTGCCTGAGCCGATAGCGGAGGTTGAAGCCCTAAGGGATAGCAGACTCATCGTCTGGTCGAGGGAGGAGAGTAGACGCCTCTACCGGCAGGGATACTATGGCAAGCCCCTCGGCATAGCTAAGCCCAAGAGGGATTTTGATGCCCCCCTCCTCCTAGATCCCATCGAGGGCCTCTACCTCCTGGAGAAGGGCCTCATCAAGGTCAGGGGATCCGATGGGGAGATTGATGTGGAGGAGCTGCGCTCTATAGCGAGGGAGACGATGGAGCGCTTCGACGAGAAATACCTCGTCTACAAGGATCTGAGGGATAAGGGCTACATAGTGACCCCAGGCATCAAATACGGCTGCGACTTCGCCGTCTACCGCTATGGACCTGGGATCGATCACGCACCCTACATCGTTGAGGTTCGAGGAGTCCATGAGGAGATCTCCGCCTCGGAGATCGTGAGATCCGGCCGATTGGCGACGACGGTGAGGAAGACCTTCATAATCGCCGCCGTCAAGGGGAATAAAGTTAGATACTTGGGCTTCGAGTGGTGGAGGACTTGAAGCTCTAAATCTCCCTGCCCACACCCCTCTCCCTAGCCAGCCTATAGACCTTATAGGCGGTTCCGACGTCCTGTATAGCCAGCCCAGTCGCCTTGAAGAGGGTTATCTCCTCGTCGCTCTCCCTTCCAGGCTTCAGGCCTGCGACGATCTCACCCATCTCGGCGTAGACATCCTCCTCCCTGATCGCCCCCTCCTTCAGGGGTATGGCGAAGTCGCCGACGATGAAGGCTTGAGGCTTGAAATCCACAACGATCTTATCAGCCCTCGTTAGGACGCTGGTCTCAAGCTCCCTCTTCGCCGCGGTGTCAGCCCCTATGGCTGAGACGTGAACCCCAGGGCTGAGCATGTCGCCGCTTAGGAAGGGGCTCTGAGACGGGGTGCAGGTGACGATTATATCCGCATCCTTCACGGCCTCCCCCACCGACTCGGCCTCCTTGATGTCTATGCCCGTCTTCCCGCTCATCTCCTCCACGTAGCGCCTCCTCGCGGAGGGGACAACATCGTAGACCTTCGCCTCCTCTATGGGTCTGACCTCGCATAGGCCGAGGAGCTGTGAGCGGCCCTGGACTCCGCAGCCGATGATGGCCGTCGTCCTTGAGTTCTCCCTGGAGAGATATTTGGCTGCGACGGCTCCCGCAGCCCCCGTCCTCATCGCCGTGATGTAGGTTCCATCCATTATGGCGAGGGGCTCCCCCTTCGCGGGGTCGTTGAGGATGATGCGGGCGATGACGGCTGGCAGTCCATGCTTCTTTGGATTGTCGGGGTGGACGGTCACCACCTTGAGGCCTGCTGCGTCCAGCGGCCTTATATAGGCTGGCATAGCTATGAGGACTCCATTGTATTTCTCGAAGTGGAGGTAGACCCTCGGCGGCATCTCTATGTTGCCTAGAGCCATCTCCCTGAAGGCTGACTCCACCGCCTCTATGGCCCTCTTCATATCTAGCAGTGATTCAACCTCCTCCTGCGTGAGGTATAGGGTCATCTAAATGCACCGAAAAATGGTGGGTCTCCCACATCCTTAATACTATCGCTCACTGGGTGAAGCGCTCCCCCTCGACGAAGACCCTTGAAAGCTCTGCGTATAGCTCTGTGAAACCCATGTAGGTCTTCGATGAAACCGGTATGGGGGAGAACTCCATCCCAAGCCTGTTGATGATCTCCATCATGTCCTGGCTGATGACCCTATCCATCTCCGAGACCTCTCGACCGACGGCATCCTGTAATAGAGCCGGATCCTCAGACCAGCGTTGAATCTCCTCCAGCTCGGCTTCGCTGAGGAGGTCGGCCTTCGAGAGTATCGGTATGAGAGGTAGCAGAAACCTGTTGGCGATGGCTGAGGCGATGAACATATTCATCACATAGTTCAGCGGATTTCGGCAATAAGTGGCGTCGAAGAGATAGATGATGCCCTTAGACTCATCGGATAGGCCCTCGGCGATCTTGACACCTATATCCCTGAAGGCGAAGAGCTCCATCTGTCCAGGGGTGTCGAGGACGACGAGATCTGGGTCGAAGGACTCGATCTCCCTGGCAAGCTTATCGATGATCTCTATCATCATGTCGCAGGCGTAGACCAATCCCCCATTCGGCCCAAGGCCGTAGCGCTCCATCACCTCCTCGACGGTTATGTAGTCCCTCACATCCACGTTCGCCGGATAGGGGACGATGATGGCCCCTGGATCGAGATTGACGGCCAGCACATCCTCCCCCTGGAGCTCCAGCCATCTTGTGAAGGATGCCGTCAGCTCTGTCTTCCCCGAACCTGCCGTGCCTATGATGAAGGCGAGGTTCAAAGCCCTCACCCAGATATGAACTCCTCAAACAGTCTATGAGCCTCACTCAACCTGAACCGTTTAGGGGGATTCTTGAAGGCGTAAGCTGAGATGGGGATGATGACTCCGCTTAGACCTCTGTCGAGGGAGAGCTTCACCGCCCTTATCACGTCGAGGAGGACGGAGCCGGCGTTTGGGGCATCAATGGTTCCCAGCTTGAGATCGATGGTGAAGGTGGCGCCGCCGAAGTAGCGGCCCTTAACCCAGAGGAAGCTGTCCCTAGAGTTGCCTAGGAAGTCGACGTAGTCCGTGGAGCCTGAGACTAGGGGGAACTCATAGGGGATTGAGGTGGCTACGGCCTGAGTCTTAATCCTCCTCTTCTCCTCCCTAACCCTAGCCAGGGTGTTGAGGGCCTCCATTCCGCCGCCGACGTCTAGCTGGAAGCTCTCCTCGATGCGGACTCCCCTCATATGGAGAAACTCTAGGAGGGCCATGTGGAGAGCTGTAGCGCCCACCTGGTCTAGGAGGTCGTCGCCCACGAGGGGCAGCTTGGAAGTCTCGAATCTCTCAGCCCAGGCTGGGTCGCTGGCTATCTCGGCTGGAGCGACGTTTATGAAGGCGCATCCAGCTTCTAGGGCTGCCTCGGCGTAGAACCTCGACGCCTCCTCCGCCCCCCCTGAGATCAGGTTTACCAGCATATCTGCTCCACTTCTCCTCAGCTCCTCAGCTACATCCACCTCCTCATCCCCTGAGACCATTATGAGATCCTTTGTGAGGTCGCTTACGCCGTCTAGGACAGGCCCCTTCTTCACCTCGACGCCTAGCCTTGGAACCTCCATGAATTTGGGGGCTTCATTAACCTCGCTGAAGATGGCCTCTGAAAGGTCTCGGCCAACCTTTCTACTGTCGATGTCGAAGGCTGCGACGAACTCGATGTCGTCTACCCTGTATCCACCGACATCCTCATGTAGCAGACCTATCGGCTCCGCCTCCCTATAATAGTAGACGCCTTGGACAAGGGCTGAGCAGCAGTTTCCAACACCCGCCACGGCGACCCTTATTCTCCCCATATCCCTCACCTTTGGGGTGGTTAATGATGGGAAGCGGCTATATAAAGCCTCATCTCTCATCTGAGAGGGATTTCTCCATCTTTACGGCTGTAAGCCCCCAATAGTAGCGTTTCAACATCCCCGTCTCCCTGTAGCCTAGATGCCTATAGAAGGCCTTAGCCCCCTCATTCCCCTCCCTAACCTCCAGCCTCACCTTCTCAGCTCCAAGCTCCCTGAATATACGCTCGATCTCCCTCATCAACCTCGACCCGATGCCCCGCCTTCTATAGGCTTCATGAACCGCGATGTTAACCACATGCCCCACCTTAACGCCGCCATCTTTCTCCATCTCCCCCATAACATATCCGACAACCCTCTCATCGGCTACGGTGACGAGGAATAGGTGGGGCGTAACCCTATGGAAGTGGATGAAGACCCCTTTAGACCAGGGCCATAGGAAGGAGCGCCGCTCTATGGCGTAGACCTCATCCAAGTCCTCGGGTTTGAAGGGCCTGATCTCGATGCCCATTTCAACACCTTCCCAGGAGGCTTCTCCCCAATTGGAATAGGCCTCCAAGGGTGAAGGAGAACCCCCTCAAGACGTCTAGGAGGGGGTAGAGAAACATCTTCCTCATCCTCTTAGACCTAATGGCTGTCCGAGCGTAGAGGGCCATGTGAAGTGTGTAAACTGAGACCGCCAGGGTGAGGAGAATCCTTAGAAGCTTGGGTATAAGCGTCAGGCCTAGGGCTAGGAGGAAGATGGATAGGAAGAGGAGGATGGTTGTGGAGAAGAGGTAGGCTGAAAACCACCTGGCGAGGCGGCTCGCCCTCTTATGGATGAGGAGCAAAGATCCGCCTCGGCCATAGTTGAAATGCTGCTTAACGAGGCCCCACAGCGTCGTCCTATGCTTATGCCATACAAATACCCTGGGATCAAGTATGATTCGGAATCCCCTAAGGCTGAGCTCTTCAACCGGCTCTAGATCATCGAAGCCATAGTAGATTCTTTCGTCGAAGAGGTCTATCTTCTCAAGGGCATGTCTCCTAAAGGCCATGTTACATCCAGCTGGGAAACATAGCATCTTGAGATCCGTGGTTTCATAGCGGTTTGAGAAGCTTGGAACGGCGTGGAAGAAGGTCTCATCCATATAGACTGATAGGAAGTTATCCCTCCGATAGCCCTCGACGAGGCCTCCGACGAATCCGACGGAGGGATCCCTGAAGTTCTCCACCATGGCTCTAATCCAGTTCGATGGGACGACGCAGTCTCCATCGGTGAAGGCTATGATCTCCCCCTTCGAGTATCTAACGCCGGTATTCCTAGCGGCGTTTAGACCCCTCCCCTCCTCCTCCAACAGTCTAACCGGATACCTCTTAACGATCTCCCTCGTTCCATCAGTTGATCTGCCATCTACAACGATTATCTCCAGCTTCTCTCGATTATATTCAAGCCTCATAAGCGATTCCATGAGTTCCCCTATCGTGTCGGCGGAGTTCTTCACCGGAACGATGATGGAGACGTAGGGCTCGTATTGCCCCTCTGGCATGCCCATTTAATTGGAGGGAGGGGAGTTTTTTAAGGTGAGCGATAAATAAACCTCTCTAGGGCTGGCCGCCTCCATCCGCCTCTACATAGCTCACCCAGGGGAACCTTCTAAGGGAGTATTCATAGACCCCCCTATTCTTATGGTATCTATTCCCTATGAGCAGCGTCTCCTTCCCGAGGATGGCGGCGAGGATGGCGACGTGAAGCCTATCGGTATAGACCCTATCCGCGTTGGCTATGATTGAGACAAAATCCCTGAAGCTCCCCCTCTTGGATATATCCATCACCAGGGGGTTCACAGCCTCGTTTAGGATGCTTCTCCTCAAGTCGCGTGATATCGCCGACTCTCTGTCGTCTCTGAGGCAGATGAGGTCGTAGTGGCCCTCAGCAGAATCTATGTAGCCCTCTAGGTCTTCGACCTTTAGGTAGAGGGCTGTATCCTCGGCGAGGAGAACCTCCACGGAGTGGGGGATGCCGATCTCGGTGAGGTGTCTATGACTATAGGGTTCACGGCAGAAGAGGGTGATGCTCCTCCCCCCGCGTAGAAGCTCCATGAAGCCGCCGTCTCTGAACCAGTAGCTCTGGGGGGCGACGACTATTGGCTTATCATGCCTCAAGGCCTCCATCATGAGGGCTGGGCCATACCATAGGTCATTCATATAGCCTCCACCCTCGAAGAGGAGGAGGTCGAAGCCCTCAGCATCTAGGAGTTTGAAGATCCATCTGAGGCCGAGTCTCCAAGAGGCGATATTCATCAGATACTTCAGGCCTAGGAGGGGTCTCCTCCACCCCTCCCTCTCAAGGTTTACAGCCTCAAACTCTATTCCAAGCTCCCTCAGCTTCTTCTCCAACCCCATGTGGATGAGGGTGTCGCCATGGTTTCCACCTGGAGAGATGACGAGGATCCTGTCATCGCCGTGGCTGTGGAGGAATCTCTCGAAGTTATCCATCAATTATTTATTCAATTTAAACATCTCTAACTGCTATCGTGTCTAGGAGGGGTGGAGGACGTAGGGGGAGGGTAGCCCCCATATTTCTACTCATAGGCCTACTGCTCTTCGCCCTCTACCTCCTCTGGACAAATCCCTTCAAGGTTCTCCTCGAAGCCGGCAGGCTGAACCTCCCCCTCTTCCTCCTCTCCATCCTCATCAACGATACAGGCCTACTCCTCTTCGCCCTCTCATGGCATCTACTCCTTAAGGGTATAGGTGTTAGGGTCTCAGCCCTCAAATCGGTCTTAGCGACCTTCATCAGCCTCTTCGTCGTCTGGCTTATGCCCATACCTATAGGCTCCGAGCTTATCAGGGCCTATCTCATGCGGAATGAGGAGGGATCAGACCTGGGGAAGGCCGCGGCGTCGGTGATGATCCATAAGGCGATGTACAATCTCTCCTTCGGCCTTCTAATCACCCTCGCAGCCGTCATAGACGCGTGGAGAGGCGTGAACCTCCCAGTGGAGAGGGGGCTTCTCCTATTCGTCATCTTCTTCGGCGTCTCCACAAGCATCATCTTCAGCCTCCTCCTCACCCCAAGCCTCCTGAGAGGCATCTATCGACGCCTACCAAACTGGCTGAGGGTGAGGGTGGAGAGAGGTCTAAATGATCCACGGATTGGAGCTGGAGGCTTTGAGACCCTCATCAACGGCGTGGAGGACGCCCTCTCAACCCTCAGATCCAAGCCTCTCCTAAGCCTCTCAGCCTTCCTGATGGTGGCCTTCCAGTGGAGCACCGGCTCCATAACCACATGGCTCGTCGCCATGTCCCTGGGCTGTCGAATCGACTTCTGGATCATCGTCGTCCTCTACGCGGCCGTGGAGTTCATACAGCAGCTCAACATAGTTATCCCAGGAGGCCTAGGCCTCGTCGACGCGGGCCTCACAGCCTCCCTATGCCTCATAGGTCTACCGCTCAGCCTCTCCTCAGCCATATCGCTTCTAACCAGACTCGTAACCTACTGGCTTGAGCTCCTCCTCTGCGCAGCCTTCTCCCTCTACTATGGCTATAGGGAGCTCCTCGGGGAATATCTCTAAAGGGATGTGATCCATTATCTCGTGAGAGCTGATCCCCTTGAAGCTGAGGCTGGGCATCATCGGATGTGGAAGGGCCACGACGATGTTCCACCTAAAGGCTGTGGAGGAGGTTGAGGAGATAGAGGTGGTGGCCGTCGCCGACAGGGATCCCAACAGGGCGAGGGGGGTGGCGGAGGACATCGGTGCTAGATGGTATGTGAGCCACGAGGAGCTCCTCGGAGATGGAGATGTAGAGGCCGTCGCCATCAACACTCCTCCAGACCTCCATGAGGAGATGTCCCTCGAAGCCTTGAGGGCCGGTAGGCATGTCCTATGCGAGAAGCCGATGGCGAGGAGCGTTGAGGGGTGTAGGAGGATAGCGGTTGAGGCTGGGGAGAGGGGGCTTGTAGCCCACCCCTTCCATAACTATGCTCACACCCCGATCCTAGATGAGGCTCTAAGGCTTCTAGGGGAGGGGGCGATAGGCGAGATAGAGCGCGTTACGATTAGATTGGTGAATAATCTCAGGGGCTATAGACCCATGACCCCCTTCAGGCTTCAGGGGGACAACGCCATAATCGAGGATCTAATACCCCACCTACTCTCCGTCGCAGGCCTAATCACGGGGTGGGAATTCCAGGTCTTAGAGGTTGAGGGGTGGAGGAGGAGCTACCCCGTCGTCGACAACCTAACCTTCCACCTCAAGGCGGATACCATACCCCTCCAGGGGGAGGTGGGCTGGACGGCCATCATACCAAGATTCGAAGTTCAAGTAGAGGGGTCAGAGGGCTCGATGAGGATGGATTTAATGAGGAATCCATGGACTCTCACCCTGAAGAGAGATGGGGAGATGAGGAGGATTGGGGGAGGAGGCCTGAGTCGATATTTCAAGCTTCTCAGGATGAGGCACCCCTCCTTCACGAGGCAGTATAGACACTTCTATAAGGTTGTTAGAGGCTTGGAGGAGCCGAGAGTGACGATGGAGGCTGAGATGGCCATAATAGCAGCCCTAGGGGAGATGGGGGAGGTGATGGAGATCCATGGGTAGAATAGCCATCGTTAAAGTCGAGGGGGATGACGTACATGGAGCCGTCGAGGAGGCGGTGGAGCTCCTAGGCGGATTCAAAATCAGGAGGGGGGCGAGGGCCGTGATAAAGCCGAACATCTGCCATCCCAGGAATCCCTATGGGATGGTCATCACAGACTTCAGGGTTATAGAGGCCGTCATAAGGCTGCTACAGGATGAGACGGACGATATAGTCGTGGTGGAGAGCGACAACATCTCTGGGACGGCAGAGAGTAGAGCTGAGAAATCCGGTCTACTAGACCTATTGAGGGATCTCGACGTCGAGTTCATCAACCTCAGCGAGGATGATGGGGAGACCCATAGGATCGGGGGGGTTGAGATAAGGCTGCCAAAAACAGTTCTGGAGGCGGACTACTTCATAAACCTCCCAAAGATGAAGACCTCTGGGCCTACCCTCGTCACCCTATCGATAAAGAATCTCTTCGGCATTCCCATGAGGAGGGATAAGAAGAAGCTCCACCCATATCTCAACGAGATCCTCCCCTATCTAGCGAAGGTGATTAGACATGATCTCATCATTCTCGACGCCATAACAGCCATGGAGGGGAATGGTCCCGTCGTAGGGACGCCGAAGGAGATGGGTCTCATAATAGCCGGTAGAAACCCCCTGGAGGTGGACGCCA
>JAPDJB010000111.1 GCA_029259285.1 Candidatus Bathyarchaeota archaeon
CCTCGATAAGGATTTTTTATAGCAACATTAAATGTAACAATGTCACCTATATCTGCTTGGGGTGAATCCCAAGACGCATATAAAACTGCTGGTTTAGGACTCGTTAATAAAAAATAGGATTTCTGAGAAAGGGGGACAGTAATGGGTATGAGAAATATAATGGGTTCAGCGTATCCCTCAAATTTTATTTCAGCTTCTCCCCCATGTTTCATAATGGAATCGAAAACTTGCTTTATATCTCCTATAGATATATCTGATAAATCAAGTCGAAAAACGAGGTGGATAGTTCTCGTTCCCTTAGAAGGAATAATGAATCCCTCTCTGTTAATAACTGAACCCATATAAACTCCTTCAATATATATTTGACCAGAAACAGTTCGAACAGGTATAGAGACCATTCCATGTCCTGTTACATCTATATATATATCAATATCTATAACCCTAGTCAATAATAATTCTTCCAAACTTGGCATCTCTGAAATACCTATACTTGATATAGAGAAAGTAGCAGAAGTGGCTGAGAAGTAATATACACCGAAGATGCCTAAGGGTGTTAAAATCACGAGAAAAATGATGAGGAGGTATAACTTCCTCAATCTAATTGAGAGGAGGATATTTTTTATTTAAAAATTACGATCAATCATCCAAACACCCTCATTAAATTTTAATTTTTGTTACACATAAAACTCATTGTTTTAGTTATACGATCCTTCATACCAAATATTATACTCCATTTGGATCGACAAGGCTTTAAAAGTACCGGATTGTCTAAATACGGTGGAAATTTTGGGGAAACGAGAAAAGAGCGATGAAAATGATATGATCGTGGTTTCAAATCCCACCCCTGGCCTTCGTAATGAGGCAGAGCATCCATGTTTAATCTCATCTTCATAACGGTGTTATATTTTTCCTCGGATGTTAATGGTGGTTGTAACGGAGTAATAATGATAGGTAAGTATTAATAGGGGGAGGCTTCTATTCTCTCCACCGGTTCTCCGATCTCTGGGATTCGTCTCTCATGGATGTTTCTCTTGGTTTGGGGGCCTAGCTCCGAGGTGGGGAGCTATATAAGTACCAATGCGAAATGGGGTGGAAGGTGATGCGTTTCCTCGTCGTTTGGGGCTGGGATCCAGCTAATGCCCGTGAAGTCTCTAGGCGTTTCGCAGAGGAGTTCAACCCCTCTGAGGGTGTGGAGTTCATATACCCCGTCAGCACCATAATCGGCGCCAATAGGGGTTTCACCGTCATTGAGGCTGAGCGTGAAGCTGACATCCATAGAGCAGTAAGAGGCTGGCTGGATCTCTGCACCTTCGACATCTATCCAATTATGAGGTCAGAGGAAGCCGTAAAGGCGTAAGCCCTAGGGGATCTCTCTCCCTCCCATTTTCTCAGTTCAACCATAGGGTTTCAGGCAGATCTCTGAGGCCATAGCCGAGGGTTCTAAGAGTCTCCGCCACCGTAACGCCGCTGAGGGCCTCAGCCTCGACGCCGTCGACGACTACTCTCCGAATCTTCATCTAATCTGCGTTTAGTTCACAGCTTTTAGGCGTTTTATTCCTCTCTTAATAGCTCCTTTAATGCCTCTTTCAGCGGTGTCTTTATGGTTTCCCTCAGCCTCCTCAGCGTCTCCCTCCCCTTAGGCGTGGTTGAATAATATTTAACCCGTCGCCCCCTCCTTCTCCTCCACTCGCTGGCTAGATAATTCTCCCCTTCCAATTCGTAGAGGAGGGGGTAGACGACGCCTGGGCTTAGGGGCTGACCCGTGATCCTCTCCAGCTCCTTCATCACCCTATACCCCGTCATCGCCTCCATGGAGAGGAGCCAGAGGATGATCAGCCTATTCAGCCCTCTGATCATAGACCTTATCAGCTCCTCCCCCATCTCGGATGATCCATTGCTTTAATGCTTAATAACACCCTCGAAAGATTGATATGGCCTCTAGGCCTCCTCTCTTCGGTGTATGGTCGGCGTCGACCTCGCCTTCCTAAGAAGCCTTGAACGCCCCCTGATACTATGGCTGCTATCCCATGGGCCTAGACATGGATACGACATCCTGAAGGAACTCCATAGATTGACGGGTCTCGGCGTGAAGCCAAGCCTCGTCTACCCCTTCCTCCATAGATTGGAGCGGGAGGGCTTCATCGCTAGTATGTGGATCAGAAATGGAGGGAGACGCCTGAAACTCTATAGATTGACGGAGAGGGGTGAAATCCTCCTAGAGAGGGTTAGGATGCTGCTCCTCCCCCTCAGGGAGCTTCTGACAGCCCTCCTGGGCTGAGCAAATATTTTAAAAATCGATACATTATATATCATACCCTCTAGGAGGCTTCTAGAGTTGAGCCGTAGGGGAGGCTACAGAATCGTCCTAACCGCCGATAGAACCCTTATGAGCGAGTATCACGGCGGCATATTCCTAGGCTTCAGCGCCTGCGTCCCAAGGGGCCTCATACCCGATTGGGTCTACTTCTCAGTCCTCTGCCCCCCCGTCAGGGCTGGGCCTGACGGCTCGGCTGAGGCAGCCCCCTATGGAACTCGGAAGATCGAGGCAGCCCTCCTCGAATATGGGTTTAGACGTGATGAGGTGATCGTCGCCCATCCAGAGCATCTAGACCGAGTCATAGGCCCTGAGACGAGGGTTCTAGGCATAACCGAGAACGACCCCCTAGGGATAGGGCCTGCCACCTCAACCTTCACAGGCCTCTTCGGCGGCGAGGCCTACATGGCCGTGAAGTTCAGGGAGCTCCTAAACCATCCAAGCGTTAGGCGTTATAGGCCGAGGATCATCGTTGGAGGCCCAGGAGCCTGGCAGCTTGTGGGCGAGGCCCAGGGGAGGCTTGGCATAGACTGCGTCGTCGTCGGCGAGGGGGAGCGCGTCGTCGGCCCCCTCTTCGAGAAGGCCGTGAGGGGTGAGCCACTGCCATCGGTTGTCCATGGCGAGCCAGTCCCCGTGGAGGAGATACCCATCATCAGGGGCGCAACGATAGACGGCCTGGTGGAGATCGCGAGGGGCTGCGGGAGGGGATGCCGCTTCTGCGAGCCTACACTCCAGAGATATAGGGCTCTCCCAATACCCCACATACTGAAGGAGGTTGAGGTGAATGTACGGCATGGCAGGAGAAATCCGATTCTACATGCGGAGGATGTCCTACGCTATGGGGCTAGGAAGCCATGGGAGGTCGATGTGGAGGCCGTCGTCGGCCTCTTCAAGGCCGTGAGTTCGGTGCCAGGCGTCGACGGCGTAGGCCTAAGCCACTTCGCCCTGGCGTCGGTTGCCTCCTCCCCCGAGGCGGTGGAGGGGATATCCCAAGTCGAGGGGATCGGCGAGTCCGATCGATTCATCAGCGGTCAGACGGGGATAGAGACCGGCAGTCCAAGGCTGATGCGTAGATTGATGGCTGGTAAATGTCTCCCCTTCAAGCCTGAGGATTGGCCCGACGTCGTTGAGAGGGCCTTCGGCATATTAGAGGAGCATGGCTGGATTCCGGTTTCAACCCTCATCGTCGGCCTTCCAGGTGAAACCGAGGAGGATGTCTGCCTCACCATAGACCTCGTTGAGAGGCTCAGAACCTATAGAAGCCTGATCGTCCCCCTCTTCCTCGTCAGCATGGGAGGCCTGAAGGATAAGACTCGCTCCTTCACCTATGAAGACCTGACGCAGAGACGCTCAGAGCTTATAGTGAAGTGTTGGAGGCATAACCTAGATTGGGCTCCAAGCCTCATAGAGACCTGGTCTAGGCAGTGCATCAAGAATGGCGTCGCCAGGAGGGGGATAAAACTCGTCTTCTCCTATGGCATAAAAGTGGCTAAGAGGCTGCTGAGGGAGTGCGCCGAGAACTATGGCTACGACATCAAGGCGATGAGGGAGGACTATCAACGTATGGGCCTTGGGACAAGGATCATACAGAGCCTGAAGGCCGTCGCATCCTAACGGGAAGCTTTTTAGCCCCCAAGCCATATCGATGCTGGATTGTCGGAACGAGAGCTGCTGGTAAGGAAGATTGAGAGCGGCATAGTCATCGACCATATACCCGCTGGAAAGGCCTTCCTCGTCCTCAAGCTGTTGAGACATGACCCTGAGGCTAAGGTTCTAATAGCGATGAACGTCGAGAGCAGGAAGCTGGGCCGTAAGGACTTGATAAAGCTGGAGGGGAGATACCTGACATCGAGGGAGATAGACCTAATAGCCCTCGTCGCCCCCGAGACCACCGTCAACATCATAGAGGACTGGAAGGTGAAGGAGAAACGCCGGATAGAGCCGCCGAAGATGGTTGAGGGAGTCTTCCGCTGCCCAAATCCGCTATGTCCAACGAACTCCCCCTATAAGCCCCCAAAGACGAGGTTCAGGGTTGAGGCCGGTGGGAGGGCTGAGGAGACGAAGCTCCACTGTGAATACTGTGGCTCCACCCTCTACTACGGAACCATAGAGGACTACATAGAGCGAGGTGAATTCACCCTCGAGGGTGGAGGCCTCGTCTCGAAGGAGAAGATCAAGCGGGTCTTCCTAGATCTCCTCATAGAGAAGGGAGCCTTACGGCTGGCCCCAAGCCCCGATGAGCTCTTCACCCTGAAAAGTGGGCGCCGCTCCCCCTACTTCATCAACCTCGGCGCCCTCACCGATGGTGAGTCCCTCGCAAAGCTGAAGTGGGCCTTCGCCAGCTACATAGCGCTCCTCCTAGAGGAGGGGGCCATAAGCGACTTCGACTACGTCTTCGGCCCAAGCTATAAGGGCATCAGCCTCGCAGCCCTAACCTGCGAGGGCCTCAAGGAGCTCTACGGCTTGGATAAGCGATATATGTATGATCGGAAGGAGGAGAAGCCCTACGGCGACGTCAAGGCTGACAGGGTGATCGTTGGGGCTTCGTACTTCAAGCCTGGTGAGCGAATCCTCGTCGTCGATGACACCATAACGACTGGTAAAACCAAGATAGACACCCTTGAGAAGCTGAAGCTACTCGGCGAGCATGAGGTTGTAGGCATAGTCATCGCCGTCGATAGACAGGAGAAGATGGGGGACGCCGAGCACATCGACGAGCGGGGAGCCGTCGAATACATAGAGGAGGAACTCGGATTGAAGGTCTACTCGATTCAGAACATCAAGACCATCTATCAGCTAATAAGGGACAGCCTAGACGAGGAGATGAGACGAATCTGGATCGACTACTATCGACGATATGGAACCGTCGCCCTCAAATGACTCAGGGCCAAACATTTTATGCAGCCCTTCCCCTCTCTCCCTGGGATGTAGATTGGGAGCTGTATCGAAGCCGGACGACGAGTTGATGAGGCGACGCATAGAGGAGCTCCTCCGAGACCTAAGCCCAGGCGTGAGGGAGACGGTTAAGCATCTCATCGATAATTACAGCGGCGAGGATCTGGAGAGGAGGTTGAGGCAGCTCATAGGCGTGAAGAGAACCCTGGAGCTATTGGAGGGGCGTAGATAGACGTCAAACCTTAATTATCAAAGCCTCGATCAAGGTTAGAGGAAGATGCCCTTCGAATTCTTAACCCTCGACGACGTAGATGTGAAGGGTAAAACCATCTTCCTCAGGGTCGACGTAAACTCGCCGATAGACCCCTCAACGGAGAGGATCCTCGATGATTCGAGGATCAAGGCCATCGCCCCAACCCTCCAGGAGCTTAGGGCTGCAAGGGTAGTCCTAGGCTCCCATCAGAGCAGGCCTGGTCGATACGACTTCACCTCCCTCCAAGCCCATGCAAGGGTCATCCAGATGTACTATGACGGCCCAGTGAAGTTCATAGACGACGTCATAGGCCCAAAGGCCCTGGAGGCGATAGAGAGCCTAAAGACGGGTGAGATACTGGTTCTGGACAACCTGAGGAAGATCGAGGAGGAGAACCGGAATATGCCGCCGGAGGAGGCGGCGAAGACGAGGCTTGTTGAGGCCCTCGCACCGCACTTCGACCTAGTCGTCAACGACGCCTTCGCCGCGGCGCATAGAAGTCAGCCCAGTCTCATAGGCTTCGGGGAGCGGCTCCCCATGGTTGCTGGGAGATTGATGCAGCGGGAGCTTGAAGCCCTTGAAAGGGTATTGGAGAATCCTGATAGGCCATGCATCTTCATCCTAGGCGGAGCAAAGGTTGAGGATAGGCTTCCGGTCATAGAGAGGGTTCTGAGGGAGGGGATCGCCGACAAGGTTCTCTTAGGCGGCCTGGTTCAGGAGCCCTTCCTAATGGCCCGAGGATACCTCCCAAGACGTCTGGAGCAGCTCGACGACTCGGGGCGCCGCCTCGTCGACGAGGCCTCAAGGCTTCTAGACGCCTATGGAGACCGCATCGAGCTTCCAGTAGACCTCGCCCTCGACGTCGGCGGTGAGCGGATAGAGGTGGGAGTGGGAAAGCTGACGGATGAAACAAACATCTATGACATCGGCCTAAACACCATCGTCCGCTACATAGAGGAGGTTAAAACTGCTGGAACCATCGTCGCCGAGGGCCCCCTAGGAATGTTTGAGCGAAGAGGCTTCCACATAGGAACAAAGGAGCTCCTAAGAACGATGGCTGAATCCCCAGCCTACACCCTAATAGGCGGAGGCCACCTAGGAGCCATGGCCTCCCTCCTCGGCCTAGAGGGGAAGATAGACCACATAAGCACGGGCGGAGGAGCACTTCTCACACTGTTGGCCGGAGCACCCATGCCGGTAATCCAAGCCCTAGAACGAGCCAAGAAAAGATGGGGAAGCCAACAAGGTTAATAAGCCAAACCCCTCCACAAACCCCTTAGAACAGCGGGGCCGTGGTCCAGCTAGGAAGGATACGTGGCTTGGGCCCACGTGGTCGCCGGTTCAAATCCGGCCGGCCCCATCGACGTAAAGCCGCCCTGGAGCAAGATTAAAATCTAATCCCTCAGACCGATCTATATCGGGCCGGGTTGGCTGAGTGGCGAGGCGGCTGCCTGCAGAGCAGCTACACGGGGGTTCGAATCCCTCACCCGGCTCCAAGGCCTTTAATCTCCATCGCTGAGTGGGCTGTGGCTCCCTTCTCTATGGCTTTCGCCTTCAGTCTCTCATCCTCGGTGATGATCTCCTCCCCCAGCTCTAGGGCTAGGTGTAGATATGTGGCGTCGTAGAAGGTTAGGCCTGTCTCGGCGGCCAGCTTCAGGGCTTCTTTCATGTTGAGCTCCTCGAATTTTATCACCCTCATGTTTTGGAATATGTCCCAGATGATCCCCATCGATTTTAATGCTCCCTCCCTCGTAAGCAGCCCTCTCCTGATACCTTTCCATAGGGCGTTTCCCAGCTCATAGATGGCTAGGTCTATGGTGATCTCGTCGGCGAGGGGTGTAAGTCTCCTCAGCTTGATTAGGAGGTAGATGGAGCTGGCGTCGAAGATCATCTCCCCTCACGATCCTCCCTGATACTCTCGATGATGAACTCCACCGTCATCCGCTCTAGGAGGGGTGCGATCTCCTCCAGCTTCTCCTCCAGCTCCCTCATCCTCGCCTCGGCGACGGCCCTCCTCAGGGCCTCCCTAACCACATCAGCCACCTTAATCCCCCTACGCCTAAGCTCCTCCTTCAACTCCGCTGGTATCTTCACGGAGATGGTTGCATAACGCCCCATCCTCTCAGCCGTAATGGTAAACCCCTCTGGAGATATTAAGATTACCTATCTGTAAACCATGAAGTAATAAATCATGGAGGAATTATTGGTTTACCAATCTGCTCTGGAACCACATTCGGCGGCCTCCTCCCCTCCAGGACTGCTCTCACGTTTTGGGCGCAGACCAAGGCCATCCGTCTCCTCGTCTCCCTGGTCGCCGATCCTATGTGGGGTGTTAGGACGACGTTCTCCAGCCTCAACAGCGGATCATCCAGCGGTATGGGCTCCTCCTCGTAGACGTCTAGGGCCGCCCCAGCTATCCATCCCTCCTTTAGGGCCTTCACCAGCGCCTTCTGGTCGATGACCTTCCCCCTCGAGGTGTTTATGAGGAGCGCCGACGGCTTCATCATCCTCAGCTCTCCCTCTCCGATGAGCCTCTCAGTGGAGGGGGGGAGGGGAACATGGATCGAGACTATGTCAACCCTCTGGAGGAGTTCCTTTAGAGAGACGTATTCGGCGCCGTATGCCTCCTCCAGCTCGGGCCTCCTCACCACATCATTGTAGATGACCTTAACTCCAAATCCCTGGGCTCTACGGGCCACCTCCGAGCCTATTCGTCCGAGGCCTATGATTCCGAGGGTCTTCCCCTCTAGGTCTATGCCGAAGGGGAGGCGTTCACGCCTCAGGGCCCAGCGCTCCCTCACGAAGCGGTCAGCCCTGACGAGATGCCTAGAAAGAGTGAGGATCAAACCCCAGGTTAGGTCTGCGACGGCTCCGGAGAGGACGTCGGGCGTATAGGTGACGTAGACCCCACGCCTCGTGCAGGCCTCAACGTCGACGTTGTCGTAGCCGACGCCGAATCTGGCGACGATCCTAAGCCTCGGAGCCCTCGCCAGGAACCTCTCATCTACACGCTCCATCCCAGCCACGAGGGCATCAGCATCCCCCAGGGCCTCCCGATAACCCTCTTCCCCAGGCTGATGGTAGATCACCTCGGCTAAGTCGCTGAGGCTCTCAGCCACATCCCTCGGGAAGTTGTGTTCGCCGACGCTGACTAAGATTCTCAAATCGATTAGACCCTCCCCCTTCAACGTTTTAATGATGATGCTTCAAGGTCTCGATAGAAGGGGTGTTAGCTGAAGCTGAACCAGTAATCTGGCAGCCGCCGTCGCCCATAGAGATGGCTCTCAGCCCACATCAACTCCAATATTACAAAAATTTATATTGGTAATACGGGGGGATCGATGTGATCCCAGATGAGTGAGGTTAGGGTGCTGAAGCCAACCCTCCCAGAGGGGAGTCGATGGATGGAGCTCCTGAGGCCGAGCGTCGAGTCTAAGGCTCTGAAGGTTGGCTATGTGAGGCTGAGACCTGGTGAGCGTATCGGTGAGCATAACACGGGTGAACGGGAGGAGGTCATCTACGTCGTCAGGGGTCGGGGATATCTCATAGCTGAGGATGGCCGCCACCCCATCGAGGCTGGAGCCGTCGCCTACGTCCCGCCGAATATGAGGCATGACGTGGAGAACGGCGGTGAGGATGTCTTAGAATACTACTACCTCACAAGCTCCCTGAAGTAGGGCATCACCCTCTCAGCGAAGAGCCTGGCCCCCTCAACCCTTGGGAAGTCGATGAAGCGGAGGATGAAGTGTTCAACCCCCATCTCCACATACTCAGCGATCCTGTCGACCACCTCCTCTGGGTCTCCTATGATGTAGCGATCCTCCTCCCCCCTCCCTATGAAGGGATTCTCCTCCGCAAGCCTCCAAGCCTCGTCGCTCTTCTCAGCTATCGCCACCATGTTGGCCAACGTCTTCACGATGCCCCCTAGGTCTCGACCCACAGCTTTGCAGTGCTTCTCTAAGGCCTCCAGCTTCCGTCTATAGGTTTCTGGGGAGACATTTGGTATGTTCCACCAATCAGCCTCCTCAGCCACAACCCGCAGGAGATATCGCTCACCTCCGCCTCCGACGAGGATGGGCGGCATAGGTTCAGGCTTAGGATAGCAGTAGGCCGCCTCAACGCTGTAGAATCGTCCCTTGAAGCTGGAGACTCCCCTGGTCCACATCTCCCTTATAATGCGGACGGCCTCCCGTAGCTGGGCTATGCGAACCCGATGTGGGGGGAACTCGTAGCCGTAGGCTTTATACTCATCCTCCTTCCATCCGGCCCCTATGCCGAGGATGAATCTTCCACCGCTGAGCATCTGAAGCGTCGCCCCCATCTTCGCCACCAATACGGGGCTTCTAAAGGAGTTGCAGAGAACTATGCTTCCAAAGGTCAGCTTCGGGAAGAGGGCTGAGAGATAGCTGATGGCCGATAGGCATTCAAGGTTCGGCGTCTCCCGTGGAACGAAGTCGGCCCAGGGGTAGAGGTGGTCGCAGACCCAAGCCGAGTCATAGAGGTCGCTGAGCCTCCCGAGGAAGCTGAGAACCTGACCTATGAAGGCCGTCCCGCTGCTCCCATCGATGGGGAAGCTGGGAACCCTCAAACCAAACTTAGTCATCAAAATAGATTAAGGGCCTCAAGAAGTCATAGATGTTCCGATCAGCCTCTAAGCCTCCTCATTCTTCCATCCGATGAAAGGCCCTATGGATAGAGAGCTAAACACATCAATGAGTCATTTGGCCTAATAGGTTCTTCTGATGAAGAAGTCGACGAGCTCCTCCAGGTCTTTACGTGCCTCGCATTCGGGGAACCCCCTCAGCCTCCTCTTCGCCTCCTCGACGTATCTCTCAGCCTCTCGTCTTGCATAGTCTATGGAGCCGAGTCTCTCGATGGTCTCTATGGCTCTGCTTATGGCCTCTGGAGATGCATCCTCGACGCCGAGGACTGATTCTATGATCCGGCGCTCCTCCCCAGAGGCGTTTTTGAGGGCGTGGATTATGATGAGCGTCTTCTTCCCCTCCCTTAGATCGCTTCCGATGGGCTTGCCGAGGGTCTCCTCATCGGCTGTTATGCCTAGGATGTCGTCGATGAGTTGGAAGGCGACTCCAGCGTTGTATCCATAGCCCCTCAGGAGCTCCACCTCGCTTTCAGGGGCGCCGCCGACGATGGCTCCGATCTCTGCGCAGGCTTCGAAGAGGGAGGCTGTCTTGCCGCCGACCATCCTGTAATAGTCCTCCTCGGAGACTTCGCTGAGCTTTGGATATGAGACGTCGAGTATTTGGCCCTCGCAGATGTGGATGGCCGCCTTGGTCGCCCTCCTGATACAGTTCAATATGCGTTCTGGGGGTATGTCCTCCACCTCGGTCATGGCCTCGTAGACCTTTGCGAAGAGGAGGTCTCCGCTGGCTAGAGCTAGGGGCAATCCATATTTGACGTGAACCGTTGGGACTCCTCGGCGTAGCTCGTCTCTATCCATTATGTCGTCGTGGATGAGGGTGAAGTTGTGGAGCATCTCCACTGCTGCGGCGAAGGGGAGCGTCTTCTCGACGTCTCCTCCGACGAGTTCACAGCTCTTCACGACGAGGTAGGGCCTCAGCCTCTTACCCCCAGCCTTCAGGAGGTATCTCGAGGCCTCGTAGAGGATGGGGGGCTCTCCTTCGAGGAGTTTCATTATGTAGGCGTCGACCCTCTCGGCGTTTCTTTTGAGCTTCTCTATTAGGTTCATCGTTTCCCCCTCCTGGCGTAGCTCTCTGGGTTGAATCCCCTCATCCTCAGCCATTCGGCTGTCCTCCCCGTGATGACTATGGGCGTCCTCCTCAGCTCCTCCACGTCTCTGGCTCCGACGAGGAACATAACCGTCCTCAGCTCCCTTATGAGTTCCAGGATATAACTCCTGACGCTTTCGAGGCCCTCAACGGCTCTTTGGAGGAAGGGTCTCGCTATGCCGACGGCGTCGGCTCCGAGGGCGATGGCCTTAGCTATGTCCAGCCCCATTCTTATGCCTCCTGATGCTATCACCCGTAGACCTGTTGATTGGCTGACCTCAACTATGCTTATGGCTGTGGGTATGCCCCAGTCTCCGAGGGCTTTTCCTAGGGCTTCCCTCTCCTTGTCGCCGACTTCCCGTGCTATGTGGTGTTCGACGATGGCCCAGCTCGTTCCACCTGCTCCGGCTACGTCGATGGCCTCGGCTCCAGCCTTCTCTATCCGTTTGGCATCCTCGGCTGAGACTCCGCATCCGGTCTCCTTCATTATTATCGGCGTTTCAAGGGCTTCGGCTAGCTCCCTTATCCTGGTGAGTATTCCCCTGTATCTGGTTTCGCCGCCTACCTGGACGGCTTCCTGTAGGGGGTTCATGTGTATCGCGAGGGCGTCTGCCTCCACCATCTCTATGCATCTCCTCGCCTCCTCGACGCCCCAGCCGAGGGATAGCTGTGGACAGCCGAGGTTTGCGATGACGAGGGTGTTGGGCGCCCGCTCCCTGACGATGGTGAAGGTTGGCTCCCTGGATGGGTCTTCGAGGGCGATGCGTTGACTTCCGACGCCTATGCCTATGCCATACTCCTCTGCTGCTGTGGCTAAGACCTCGTTTATCCGTTTACCCTCCTCCGTTCCGCCGGTGAGGGCTGAGATGATTATTGGGGCCTCAAGCCTACAGCCGAAAAGCCTTATGGAGGTGTCGACCTCCTCCAGGTCGATCTCGGGCAGCGCCCTGTGGATGAGGTGTATCTCCTCCAGGCCTGTTGAGACCCCTGACTCAACGGCCTCCTCGAGGGAGACCCTGATATGCCTATTCTTCCTCTCCTCAATCGTCGGCATCGGCTACCACCCAGCTTCCCCTAACGGATTCACCCCGCAGGGCTTTGAGGATAATCCCCTCCCTCATGGCGTTGAGGATGACGACCTCCACCCCCCTCTCCGCAGCTCTGAGGGCCTCCTCGATCTTGGCTCTCATCCCCCCCGTGACATCGACAGCCGTCGGCGAGGCCGCCTCCAACTCCCTCAGGGTTTTGGGCGTAACCCTCTCCAGGAGTTCTGCCTCATCCCTCTTAGGGTCTTTGGTGTAGACGCCGTCGACGTCTACGCCGTATATCAGCCTCTCAGCCCCAAGCTCCACGGCCAATCTGGAGGCGAGCTGGTCTCCAGAGAGGATGGTGAAGCCCAGCATCGTGTCGAGGACTGCGTCTCCGTAGAGGACGGGGGTCAAACCAATCTTCAGCATCCCCCTGAGAGCCTGGAGCTCCAGCTCTGTGATCCTTCCATCGGTGGTGATGATGAGGGAGGAGGGTGGAACCCCTATGGCTGGGACTCCGGCTTTGATGAGGGCCTCGACGATGAGGGTGTTCAGCTTCACCATCGCTTGATGGGTCTCGGCGAGGCCTTGGAGCTGATTCTCTGAGCTGTATCCCCCCTTGATGCCGTAGCGGCTGGCCACTGGATGTCCATAGGAGCCTCCGCCATGTATGAGGATGAGCTTCACATCCGCCTCGGCGATCTCCCCAGCCAATCTCCTAATGGTTTCAGGCCGCGGCGTCATGGGTTTATCCTTCACCGTGATCACGGAGCCTCCCAGCTTCAAGACAATCAAATCTCCTCCACCTCCACTCCGATGTCGGTGAAGCCGGCTCTAAGGGGTCTACCCCCCACCCTCCTGATGGCCTCGGCCACCCTCCCCCTATCGGGCTGTTCCACGAGGGCTATGATGCAGCCGCCTCCACCGGCTCCGGTTAGCTTCGCCCCAAGAGCTCCAGCCGATCTTGCGGCGTAGACCATCCTATCCAGCTCTGGGGTTGAGACTCCGAGGGCTGAGAGGAGGCCGTGATCGATGTCCATCAACTCTCCAAGCCGTTTGAGGTTGCCTTCCCTCAAGGCCTTATAGCCCTCCTCCGAGAGCTGGGCTATGGCGTCTATGATGGCGTCCACCACCTCTCTATGTCTCTCCCACAGCCTCCTAACCTTCGCCACTAAGCCTCCCGTTGATCGACGCCTCCCAGAGTCTCCTATGATGAGGGGTAGCTCCTCCACCTTGAAGCGTTCAAACCCCTTTCCACGCTCGTATCTCAGGGCGCCCCCATAGGTTGAGACGTGGTTGTCGATTCCGCTCGGCGTCCCATGGACTATGCGCTCCCCCTCATAGGCGATCTCGCAGACCATCTCCTTGGGGAGGTTCTCCCCTGAGAGGAGGCGTCCAACCGCTGCGGCTGTCGCAACAGATATGGCTGCTGAGGATCCCAAACCCTCAGCTGGGGGGATCTCGGACTCAACCCTGATCCTCAGCCCCCTAGCGGCTTCAAGCCTCCTCATGGCTTCGAGGGCTACAACCCTGATGGGGTTTAGGCTCCTCCACCTCTCCGAGCCGCCTCTAATGGGGTGGTAGCGTCCACTGGAGTCGAAGTGGCCTGAAGCCCCGATGTCGGGAGCCTCGATCCATATTCCGTCTCCCCCTCGCTCCTCAGCCCAGATATGCGCCCTCAAGTCGATGGCGAGGACGATGGCTGGGCCTCGATATACGACGCTATGCTCCCCGAGGAGTATCGCCTTCCCAGGGGCTGAGGCGTGGATCATCTCCCCCTACCGAGTCAGCTTTATTGAAGCATAGCCGACGACGGCGGAGTAGTCTCCCGTTACGTCGCCGCTGGTGTGGTAGGCCAGCAGCTCCGCGGAGGAGGCTCCCAGCTCTTTGGCCGCCGTTATCGCCGCGGATACGGGGCCATATCCACACATGGAGACTCCATAGCGTCTAACGGTTCTCTGAACCTCCTCCTCGTCTAGGTTTAGGATCGCCTCGATGACCCTCCTATCATTCCGCTCAGCCCTAGATTGAGGCTCATAGTGGCTGAAATCCGTTGAGGCTATGATGACGACATCCCTCCCCCTCGACGCCTCGGCTATGGCCCTGCCCACAGCCCTACTCGTCTCCAGGTCTTGGAGGCCCATACAGATGGGGACGAAGCGGAACTCGGAGCCATATAGGTATTGGAGGAAGGGGAGCTGAACCTCTATCGAATGCTCCCTGAGATGGGCTATCTCATCGATGTCTATGATGTCTGAGGCCTTGAAGATGGCCTGGGCGAGTTCCCCATCGATCTCGACGACTCCGAGCGGCGTCTCCCATGCTCCCTCGCTCATCATCGCCACGGGGCTTCCGAGACCCGTGTGGTTTGGCCCGAGGATTATGAAAGTTGAGGGCTTACCGTCGAGGGCTAATTGATAGTAGCCATGGGCGGCTGCGGGGCCTGAATATATGTATCCGGCGTGGGGCGAAATCAGGGCGGCGATTCGACGATGCCCCACACCCCTCCCCGGCAGCGCTCCAGGGCCGAGTCTATGCCTGAAGCACTCCTCTATGCTCCTCCTTAACCCCTCAGGGTCGCCTGGATAGAATGATCCGGCGACCCAGGGTCTCCTAACCCCCATCCCGATGCCTCCTCTCTAAATCGGGGTCTCAAACTCCTCGACGGGGACGGGGAGGTCTCCATCTGGGGGTATCTCACCCAATTCACGCTTGATCTCCCGGCATAGCAGCCAATAGACGAGGGCGAGGCTTCTACGCCCCTTATTGTTGACTGGGATGACGAGGTCGATGTTTGAGACCGTGTTGTCGGTGCTGCAGAGGGCGATGACTGGTATCCCAACCTCTCCAGCCTCTATGAGGGGCTGCTCATCAGCTATGGGGTCTGTGATGACGACGGCCTCAGCCTCTATGTATCCTGAGAAGTAGGGGTTTGTGAAGGTTCCAGCTGTGAATCTCCCCGTTATGGGGATGGCCCCCGTCAACTCGCAGAACTTCTCGACGGGTCTCCGGCCATAATGCTTAGATGAGACGACTACAACCCTGCTGAGGTTGAGTCTCGATAGGAACTTGGCCGCCACCCTGATGCGTTGACAGGTCTTCTCGACGTCGAGGATGAAGAGGCCGTCTGGTCGAACCTTATAGATGTAAGGCTCCATATCCCGCATCTTAATCCTCGTTCCAATGTGGATTCCAGCTGAGAGGAGCATCTCCTGGGGGAGTAGAAGCCCAGCCTCACCCTCCTCAGATGACAAGGTTACCCCTCCTTAAACGTAGACCTATCCCTCTCCTCATAGAGCCTCAAAATCTCATCGATGAGGTTGACGTGGGAGAGCAGCATCCTACGGCAGCAATACCGTGTGACGCCTAGGTCGTCGAGGACTGCCGCCGGACGCTCACCCGCGGCCACCCTCCTGGCGAACTCTTCCCACTTATCACCGATGACCCTGCCACAGGAGAAGCATCTAACCGGTATGATCATTCAGTTCTCCCCGCCCCACAGAGTAAGCTGAGTGAAACCCTTATAATTTTTAAAGGTAGCGCCAGGGATGGCATTGTCATTTTCACTCGGCCCTCCATGGAGTTCCAGTCGGAAATCCTTATAGAGTCCCCTTGGAGGCGGGGGAGCCTGGGTTGAGGCTGGTTCGAAAGGTTTCGAGGAAACGGTATTACAGTAAGGCGGTCTATGAGCATGAGCGGATACTGGTTCCGGTGCCGGCTGAGGAGCGTGATCGGGTTAGGAGGTGGCTGGGGCGCGACCTCCGCATCGTGGTGGAGCATCTCGACTATGGCTTCGCCCTCCTAGCCGTGGCTGAGAACCCTTACATCGACGGCCTCCCCGCGACGCATAGATTCCGCCGCCTCGTGAGGGCGCTGGAGAGATCCTGATCCCCAATCCCTTTCAGGGGATGGAAATCCTAGGGCTGATCTCACCGTCTTCTGGGGATTGAAAGAGGGGATTTTTTAACAGATCTAGGTTTAGAGGGAATAAATATCGGGGGATGGAAAAATCCGCGGCTCCCCATTTCGAGGGCTTGAAACGGGGCGGTGGGGGCCTTCTATTACACGGAGATGTTAAAAAAGGGTGATTAGAGGCTATGGGGCTTAGAGGCTGGGATGATCAACCCCCAAGACCTGGAGAGGCTCCTGAGGATGTTCCTAGCAGCGGATAAGACATCGAGGCTAACCGATAGGATGAGGAGGCCCTGCCCCGACTGTGGAAGTCTTCTCAGAAGGGGAAAAGACAACATCAAATGGTTCTGCGACAACCCCAAATGCCCAGTCATCTACGTCATATACGACCCCCTATGGCTGAAACCCCTCAAGATAGCGAGAGAAGCCGAGAGGAGAGAGCGATGAGCCGGCGAATTTTTTCCCAGGATATGACTGGTGGCAGTCACAAGAAGGTCAGGGTCAGCCTCAGCCTAAGCAGAGGCCTCGTCGAGGAGATAGATGCCATGAGGGGATTGATACCCCGCTCAGCCATAGTGGAGGCCCTACTACAACTAGCCCTCAGAAGGGTGAGGAGGCATCGTCAAACCCCCATCTCATCCACCCTCCCCCACGGGGAGTCCCCTAGATCTGAGGAGGAGGATGACGGCTATGATGGATATTGGGATGAGAGGCACATATTCGCCGATCCATGATACGCCGAGGGGATGGAAGAGGAGGCCTGGAATCAGGAACTCCAACACCGAGACCGTGAAGCTTGAGATCAAAGCCGAGAGGGGTGGCCCAAAGCCTGACAACAGACCAGCGGCCAAAAGGGAGTTCACAAATCTCAGCGGAGTCAGCGTAGGAGAGGAGCAGAACCAAAGCGGATACAAGGCCCCAGCGATGGCGGAGAGGCATCCAGCCAATGTCCAGACGAGAACCTGAAGCCTATAGGGGTTGAGGCCTACAACCATCGCCAGCTCAGGATTCTCCGAAGCCGCCCTCAAGGCTACGCCAACATCGCCCCGTTTAAACATCCAGTCGAGGAGGATCGTTGAGCCTAGGGCTAGGAGGAGGGCGACGGGAACTGCGAGGGCCACCCCACAGATCTCATGATCCACCTCCCTAAGGCAGAAGCGATAATGATAGAAGACGGATTGGAGGGATGTGATCCTCGTATCCCAGATTCTATGAGCTAAATCTGGATACAGCAGAAGCCCATGGGAAGTCCTCCATAGCCACCAGGATAGTATACCCAGGAGACCTAGAAGGATGATCTGATGCGCCAACATAGCTATCGAAAGCCTCAACGCCGAGGCTCCCCGCCTCACTAGAGGCCTAATCGAGGAGAGGTAGAGCAGGCAGCCCAAGCCTCCACCGAGGAGGAGGGCGAGGGGAAAACCCAGATAGGGGGAGAACCCAAATCCCTTAGAGAGAACGAGGGTGATGAGCATTCCAAAGCCCATGAGAGCCGTCTGACCGAAGTTAGGTGCATCATGAACCCTATAGATCAGCGTG